>JASLXG010000117.1 GCA_030740435.1 Alphaproteobacteria bacterium
CTGTATCAACAGAGAAAAGTGTGCCGTGCACACCCAGGGAGGATGTCCGATGAGCAACGCGTCTGACGGCAGCTACCGACCCGGCCGGGCCGCCGCCGGCTCGGTCACCGGGCCCACTTACCAGCCCCAGTCCTTGATCTCCCAGGCCGGCCGCCACTCGCTGGCCAGGCCCGGTGGACGCAAAGAAATCTTCTGTGCCTTCGGCATCGACGTCGACGCCGTGGCCGGCTGGCTGGGCTCCTATGGCGGCGAGGATTCGCCCTGCGACATCTCGCGCGGCATCTTTTCCGGCGAGGTCGGCGTGCCCCGGCTGGTGCGCCTCTTTGAAAAATTCGGCATCCAGACCTCGTGGTTCATCCCCGGCCATTCCATCGAAACCTTTCCCGAAGAGTGCAAGCTGGTGGTCGAGGCCGGCCACGAAATCGGCATGCACGGGTACAGCCACGAGAACCCCATCGCCATGACGCCGGAACAGGAAGAGCGGGTGATGGACAAGTGCATCGAGCTCATCGAACGCCTCTCGGGCCGGCGCCCGACGGGCTATGTGGCGCCCTGGTGGGAATTCAGCCCGGTGACGAACGAGCTCTTGTTGAAGAAGGGCATCAAGTACGACCACAGCCTGATGAACAACGACTTTCATCCCTTCTATGTGCGGGTGGGGGATAGCTGGACCAAGATCGACTATTCAAAACACCCCGACGAATGGATGAAGCCCTTGGTGCGCGGCACCGAGACGGAGCTTATCGACATCCCCGGATCGTGGTACCTCGACGACCTGCCGCCCATGATGTTCATCAAGACGGCGCCCAACAGCTACGGTTTCACCAATCCCCGCGACATCGAGGATCTCTGGCGTGACCAGTTCGACTGGATCTACCGCGAATACGACTATGCCGTCTTCACCATGACCATACATCCCGACGTCTCGGGGCGGCCCCAGGTGCTGCTCATGCTGGAGCGTATCTTCGACTACATATCGAGCCACTCGGGCGTGCGATTCACCACCTTCGACGCCATCGCCGACGACTTCGCCAAGCGCTATCCCCGCGACCCGGACGCCAAGCAGGTCGCCGAGTAGGAGCGGGATCGGCCGGGGGCCAGCGCCATGTGCAGCCTTTGCGGGGTGCTCGGCGGCCAGGCCCACTGGACCGAATCGACCCGCCATGCCGAGGCCTTCGCCGAGCGGGTCGAGCTTCACACGCGGCGGCGCGAACGTCAGGAACAGACGCGGCTGGCGAACGCCGTGCTCAAACACTATGGCCTGACGCTGAGCGACTGGTCGGGCGCCTCGTTTGTCCTCAAAAGCGCCACCGGGCGCAGCCAGATCGTGCAGAACCTGGGAGAGGTCTGGATCGCCGCCGAGGCGCTTTGCAGCCGGGCCTGCGATCCCCTGGCCGACGATTTGCTGCAGCGACTGGAGCGGGCATGAGCGACTATGCCGCCCTGATACCGGTCAACGTCGTCACCGGCTTTCTCGGCAGCGGCAAGACCACGATCCTGCAACGCCTGCTGGCGGCGCCCGACTTGCGCGACACGGCCGTGCTGGTCAACGAGTTCGGCGAGGTGGGCCTCGACCACCACCTCTTGGAGGGTGCCACCGAGAGCACCTTGTTGCTTGAGAACGGCTGCGTCTGCTGCGCCATCCGCGGCGACCTGCAAGAGGCGCTACGCGACCTATATTCGCGCCGCGAACGCGGCGAAATTCCGCCCTTCCGCCGCGTCGTGATCGAAACCTCGGGCCTCGCCGATCCCGTGCCCATCGCCTATACCGTGCTCAGCGAACCGGTGATCCAGCATCATTTTCGCCTGGGCAGCGTGATCACCGCGGTGGATGCGGTGAACGGCACCCGGCAACTCGAACGCCATGGCGAATCGGTCAAGCAGGCGGCTGTGGCCGACCGCCTGGTGCTGACCAAGACCGACCTGGCCGAGCCGGAGGTGTCACTGGCCCTGGAAGCTGCTCTGCGCCGTCTTAATGCCTCCGCCCCGATCCGACGTGCCGCCGAACAGGAACTGAGTGCCGAGGAGCTGCTGGTGGAGGACATTTTCGATCCAGCGGGCAAACAGGCCGAAGTAGAGCGTTGGCTCGAGGCCGGGGCCCAGGCAGCGCAGCAGGACCAGGCCCACGGCCATGATCCTGGTATCCAATCGTTCTCGCTGATCTACGACCGGCCGCTGGACTGGAGTGCCTTCGGCATCTGGATGACCATGCTGCTCAACTGCCACGGCGAACAGGTGCTGCGCATAAAAGGTTTGCTGAATGTCGCTGGCGTGGCCACGCCGGTGCTGATCAACGGCGTCCAGCACGTTGTGCATCCGCCCGTCCACCTGGCGCGCTGGCCCGACGGCGACCGGCGCTCACGGATTGTCTTTATCGTCGATAGCCTGGCGCGCGAGCGCCTGGAGGCCTCGCTCAAGGCCTTCAACGGGCTGGCCAATCCGGCTGCCGAGACTCACTCCCGTGCAGGAGCGTGAACACAGAAAAAACACCCCCTCCCTGCCCTCCCCCATCAAGGGGGAGGGGGAAAAAATTTGAAATAACAGTATGTTAGGCGCCAGTCAATCGCCCGACGAGGTGCGCGGCGGCGGGCGGCGGGGGTTCCAGCCTTGGCGGAACGAGCGCACCAGGTGGTGCAGCAGATAGAAGGCGATGGCCAGCAGCACCAGCAGGATGATGGCCAGCAGCTTTTCGCCGAAGCCCGGATCGATGATGGCGCCCCGGTTCATCAGGTGTTCGGCCAGCATCTCGATGGCCTGGATGGTGGCGCCGGCGCAGAAGATCACGGCAACCAAAATCGCGATCTGCAGGGTATCGAAGACCAGGGCCTCGACGTCGAGAGCACTGGAGGCGCGGAAGATGTGTTGGCGGTAGGATTGCCAATGCGCCACCACGTAACCGACGACGCCGACCAGCGAGGCGAACCAGAAAACCACGTTGGAGAAGTGGACGCCCGGGATGTGCTTGACCAGATAGGTCTCGAAGGGTTGATAGAAATAGAGAAAGATCAGCAAGATGACGACGCCCAGGAGAACGATCCAGAATTTCGGCGGCCGCCGGGCGGGGGTGTCCTGTGCCATGGTGATCGCTGCCTGTGTACGTCGAAACCAAGGGATGGTAGCGCAAAGCCGTGGGCTGTCAAAGACGCCGGCGTGAACAGCCGGTTGACCGCCCGCCGCGCGTCGGGAATCATGGCCAGGATTTGCGGGGGGTAAGACGTGACGTCAACCGAGCCTTTCAGCGCCGGGCCAACAGATCGGGGCGCATCATGAGCTGCCGTTTGGGCATCGACGTGGGCGGGACCTTCACCGATCTCTTGCTGTTCAACGGCACGAGCGGCGACATCCACCTGCTCAAGACGCCATCGACGCCCGAGGATCAGTCGGTCGGCATTCTGAAAGGCATCCAGGACATCCTGGCCGAGAGCGGCATCGCGCCGGCCGAGGTGCAAGGGGTGCTGCACGGCACCACCGTATCGACCAATATCGTGCTCGAGGAAAAGGGCGCTCGTGTCGGCCTGTTGGTGACCGAGAACTTCGAACAGGTGCTGCACCTGGCGCGCTCGCAGACGCCGGGGCCGCTGGCCGGCTGGATCATCATGGAGAAGCCTGATCCGCTGGCCGATCTGGAACATACCCGAGGCATTCAGGAGCGCGTCAACGCTCGCGGCGAGGTGGTCAAGCCGCTGGACGAAGCCGGCGCCCGTCAGGCCATCCGCGAGTTGCTCGAGGCCGGCGTCGAATCGCTGACCATTTCGCTTTTGCATTCCTACGCCAACCCGGCCCACGAGGAACGTCTGGCGGCCCTGGTTCGAGAGCTCGACGCCGACATCCCGATCTCGCTGTCGTCGCAGATCCTGCCTGAGTTCCGCGAGTACGAGCGCACTCTGGTGACCGTCATGAACGCCTACGTTCGGCCGCGCATGCAGAGCTACATGGCCGGCTTCGAGGAAAAACTCCACGCCATCCAGTTCACACCGCACGTCAATATCGTGCGCTCCGACGGCGGCTTGATGTCGGTCGCCCGGGCCTCCGATTCGCCCGTCCACACGATGTTGTCGGGCCCCGCCGGCGGCGTCTCGGGGGCCGCCTTCCTGGCCGCCCTGGCCGGCCATCCCAACGCGCTGGGCTTCGACATGGGCGGCACCTCGACCGACGTATCCATGGTCCAGGACGGCCAGCCCACGATCTCGCGGCAAACCATGCTGGGCTATTATCCCATCAAAATCCCCTCGGTCGAGGTGCACAGCGTCGGCGCCGGCGGCGGCTCGATCGCCCACGTGCCGATGACCGGGGCATTGCGTGTGGGTCCCGAAAGCGCCGGCGCGCTACCTGGCCCCGCCTGTTACGGCATGGGCGGCGAGTTGCCCACCGTCACGGACGCCAACGTGGTGCTCGGCCACCTGCCGCCCAGTCTGCTCGGCGGCGCCATGACGCTCGACGTCAAGGCCGCCGAAGAGGCCGTGGCCAAGGTCGGCCGGACGCTGGGCCTCGACGTCTACCAGGCAGCCCAGGGCATCCTCGACATCGTCAACGAGAACATGTTCGGAGCGCTGCGCCTGGTGACCGTGCAAAAGGGCCTCGATCCGCGCGATTTCGCGCTGGTCGCCTTCGGCGGTGCCGGGCCACTGCACGGCAACGCCATGGCCAAACTGGCCGGCTGCTTCCCGGTCATCGTGCCGCCGACGCCCGGCGTTCTCTCGGCGCTGGGATTTCTCTGTTCCGACGTCAAGAACGAGTTCGCCCAGACTTTCGTGCGCAACGTCGACGACGTCCAGCCGGGCCAGATCTCGGAGATCTTCGAGCGTCTGGGACGCGAGGCCCGGGGCTGGCTGAAGGAAGAAGGCATCAGCGAAGCGGCCCAGACATTGCGCTTCGAGGCCGACGTGCGCTACTTCCGCCAGGGCTATGAGTTCTCCCTCGAGGTCAATCCCGAGACCTTGAGCAACGGTGGGCTGGGCGATCTCGAGACGCGCTTCGGCACGGCCCACGAGCGCCTTTACGGCTTCCGCCTGGAGCAACCGGTGGAACTGGTCAACCTGCGCGCCGTGGGCACGGGCCAGGTGGAAAAAATCAGCTTCCCCAGGTTCGAACGCCAGGGCCCCGACCCCTCGGCCGCCATCAATGATCAACACCGCATCTATTTCGACAGCAACTTCGTCTCGACCAACGTCTATGATCGCAACCAACTGAACACCGGCAACCGCCTCTCGGGCCCGGCCGTGGTGACCCAGAAGGATTCGACCACGGCCATTCATCCGGGTTATGTGGGCGAGGTCGACGAATTCGGTAACATCATCATCTATCCCGAGGGCGAAAGCCCCGGCCAGCAGGCTTGAGCGATGAGCGAAACCGACAGCAACCCACCGCGCCGCAACGTTTCCCTGGACGACCTGTTGCAGGCCAACAAGCAGCAGTTCGACACGCTGTTTTCGCGTCAGATGAAAGATAGCGGCCTGGTCGCCGTGAGCCACCGCCCGGCCAGCGAGGAGGACTTGCGCTCAGCCAGCCTGGAGGCAGCGACGAGCGCCCAGGGCGAGGACCCGGGAAACGCAACAGCGCTGCTGAATGCGCGCTTCGGCGAGCGCTGGTCATCTGAAGTAGTGGAGCACAGCCAAGAGCGCGGCACCGTCACCGTGCTCTGTAAGCTCAGCGTCGACGGCGCCAGCAAGATGCAGTTCGGCTCGGCCCGCATCAACGGCAATCTCGGCGCCGCCCTGCAAAGCGCCACCGATGCCGCGCTGATGCAATGCGCGGCCCAATTCGGCACCGGCGAGGCGGCGGTTGCGGACGGCCAGGCGCCACCAGCGCCGGGGCGCCGGCCGGCCGAGACCGGGGCCCCCGAAGCGGCGCCCCTGAAAGCCGACGCCACCGCCGGCGCCGCGCCGGGGCTCGACATCATCACCCTCGATCTGATCGAGAACGCGCTCAGGAATGCCCGGCACGAGATGGATGCGGTGCTCTTTCGCTCCGCCATGTCGGTCAACATTCGCGAGCAGCACGACGAATTTCCCATGATCACCGATCCCAAGGGACGCATGATCGTCGGCCAGTTCGGATCCTACGTTTCGGAAATGCTGAAGGAGCAGGATTTTCAGCTCCAGCCCGGCGACGTCATCCTGCAGAGCGATCCCTTCAAGTGCGGCGGCGCCATCAGCCACATCAATGACTGGATGGTGCTGGTGCCGATCTTCGCCGAGGGCGAGCTGATGGGCTTCAGCTCCATGTTCGGCCATATGATGGATGTCGGCGGCCCGGTGCCCGGCAGCATGCCGACGGCAGCCACCAGCATCTTCGGCGAAGGCCTGCGCATTCCGCCCATCAAGATCTACGAGGAAGGCCGGCCCAACAAATCGGCACTCGACCTGATCCTCAACAACACCCGCACGCCGGAGATGAATTATTCGGACCTGATGGCCATCATCGCCGGCTGCCGGGCCGGCGAGAGGCGGGTGGTGGAGATCTGCGCCCGCTTCGGCAGGGAGGTCTATCGCCAGGCCTGCGAGGCGCTCTTGGAGCGCACCAACCGCGCCATGCGCCAGCTCATCATGCAGAACCTGCCCGAGGAGCCGCAGTCCTTCGAGGACTACGTCGACGACGACGGCCTGGGCAACGGGCCCTTCCGCATGAAGTTGACGGTCTGGCGCGAGGGCGATCACGCCTATTTCGACTGGACCGGCACCTCGGCCCAGGCGCCCGGGCCGATCAACTTCTACCTCCACGAGGGCATGTTCAAGATGTTCATCGGGGTCTACATGATCATGGTCTTCGATCCCCAGATCCTGTTCAACGACGGCTTCTACGATCTCATCCACGTCACCCTGCCCCAGGGCTCGCTGATCCATCCCAATTTCCCGGCCTCGCTGGGCTGTCGCACCCATGCGCTGTCGCGCCAGTTCGACGTGCTGGGCGGCGCGCTGAGCCACAACGCCCCGGAAATGGCGACGGCCGCCGGCTACGGCTCCAGCCCGCATTTCCTCTATTCCGGCACAGACGGCAAGGGCCGGCACTTTCAGCTCATGGAAATCCTCTATGGCGGCATTCCCGGGCGCCCGGTGGGCGACGGCATGGACGGCCATTCCTGGTGGCCGCTGTTTGAGAACATCCCGGCCGAATACCTCGAGAGCTATTACCCAATGCTGATCGAGAGCTATGCCTCGATCGCCGACAGCGGCGGCCCCGGCAAGCACCGCGGCGGCAACGGCATCGAAAAGATCTACCTGCTGCTGGAAACCGGCGAGATCTCGATCCACGATGACCGCCACATCTCGCAGCCCTGGGGCATCCTGGGCGGCCAGCCGGGGGCGTGCTCGGAGAAATGGCTGGTGCGCCAGGGCGGCGAGCGCGAGGCGCTGCCTTCGAAAATCGACAACGTCGTGGTGCGTACCGGTGACCGCATCATCTTCCGCACCGCCGGCGGCGGCGGCTGGGGCGACCCCTTGGAGCGGGACGCCATAAGGGTGCGCCACGACGTGGCCCGCGGCCTGATGTCGGAACGCCTGGCCCGCGAAGGCTATGGCGTGGTGCTGGCGGCAGGGAGCGACGTCGACCAGCGCTCGACCCAGGAGCTGCGCGAGAGCATGAAACGCGGCCGCAAGCCGCTGGTGCTGTTTGATTTTGGTGAACGCCAAGGCGCTGGCGGCGGCCAGGCGGGCTAGAGTAGATTTGAAATCAGCGACGCATCTCTCAACGAAGACGTCGTACCAACACAGGTGACTTGATCATGGTGGAAATCGGCATTGCTCTGTTCATTTCCGCGATCGTCGTTCTGGCGATCCTCTACATCATCTCGATCTGGGTCTACAAACGGGCGCCGGCCAACATGGGCTTCATCCGCACCGGCTTCCTCGGCACCAAGGTCTGCCTGGGACGCGGCGCCATGGTGCTGCCCGTCTTCCACGAGGTCAGCTGGATCTCGCTGGAGACCATCAAGCTGATCATCAGCCGTTCGCGCGACCAGGCGGTGCTGACCTCGGACAAGATCCGCATCGACGTGGTGGCCGAGCTATATGCCCATGTCGGCCGCACCGAAGACGACCTGCTGACGGCCAGCCGCAGCCTGGGCGAGAAGACTTTCGATGCCGAGAAAGTGCGCAATCTTCTCGAAGCCAAGGTGATCGGCGCCATTCGCAGCTATGCAGCCACCAAGACGCTCAGCGAATTGCACGAAAACCGCGACGTCTTCGCCCAGCAGATCAAGGAAACCGTGATCCAAAGCTTCAAGTCCAACGGGCTGGTTTTGGAGGAAGTGACGGTCGTCACCCTGGAGCAAACCGGCAAGGAATACTTCAAATCCGACAACGTCTTCGATGCCGAGGGCCTGAAGATCATCACCGACATCACCTCGGATGCGCGGCGCAAGGTCCACGACACCGAAAAACGCACCACCGTGGCTATCCGCCAGAAGGACCTGGACACCCAACTAGAGCTCTTGGAGATCGAGCGCCAGGAGGCCTTCGCCCGGGCCGGACAGGACAAGGCGGTGTCCAACGAACAGGCGCTGCAGTTGGGCGAAAAACAGATCTACATGCTGGACCAGCGCAAATCCGTCGAAGAAAAGGAAATACAGAACGAGGTCGAGCTCGAGGGTATGCGCACCGACCGCGATATCGCCATCACCGAGGAGGCACGCAAGCGGGAATCGTCGGACATCGAGAAGACGCTGAAGCTGGAGCAGGAGCGGCGCGACAAGGAAATCAAACTGATCGCCAAGGCGCGGGAGGAAGAGCTCGCCAACATCCAGCGCAATCTGGCGCTCGAGAAGGCCGAAAAGGAACGCCAGATCGAACTGATCGGCAAGACCGAGCAACAAGAAGTCGCCGAGGTCAACCGCCAGCTCTCCCGCGAAAGCGCCGAGCGCGATCGTGACATAGAACTCATCACCAAGGAACGCGAACGCCAGCAGGCCGACATCCAGCGCTTGACCCAGGTCACCGAGGCCGAAGAGGCGGCGCGCAACGAACGCCACGCCGCGGCCGAGGCGACCATCATTTCGATGCGCCAGCGCAGCCTGGAGACCAAGCTTGCCACCCTCGACCTCGACAAGGACGAGGCCTTTGCCGCGGCCCAGCAAGAACAAGAAGTGTCCAACGAAAAGGCCCGGGTGCTAAGCGAGAAGCAGCGCTTCATCCTGGAACGCCGCTGGGAGGTGGAAGAGGAGGAGATCAACAAGGATCTCTCCGTCGAGAAGGCCCGTATCCAGAAGGACGCTTCGGTCATCGATCAGACCAAGCAGCGCGAGGCCGCCGAGATCCGCCGGCAATTGGCCCGAGAGCAGGAGGAGCGCGATCGCGAGATCGCCCTGGTGGCCAAGGCGGAGGAGCTCGAGCGGGCCGAGATCAAGCGCCGTCTGGCGCACCAACAGGAGGACCGCGACCGCGAGATCGCCGTCGTGGCCAAGGACGAGGAACTAAGGCGTGCCGAGATCCAGCAGACGCTGAATGTCGAGCTGGCCGAACGCGACCGGCAGATCTCGTTGATCGCCAAGGAGAAGGACCGCGAAACCGCCGACATCCGGCGCTTCCTGGCACGCGAGACGGAGGAGCGCGATCGCGAGGTGGCGCTGGTCAAGAAGACGCAGGAGCTCGAGGCGGTCGAGGTCAAGCGGCTGCAGACCACGGCGGAGCGCGAAAAGGCCGAGCACCAGGCCGAATCGGTGCGCGTGGTGGCCGATGCCGAGCGCGGCAAGGAGGTCGAGCGCATTGTTGCCCAGCAGGCCGCCGAGACCCGGCGCATCGAGGAGGAGAACAAGGCCGACATCACGCGCATGCACATGGTGACCCAGGCCGAGGCCCGCAAACTCTCGGCCGCCGAGGAGGCCAGCGCCACCACCATCCGCGCCAAGGCCACCTCGGATGCCCAGAAGATCTCGGCCGAGGGGATAGAGCGCGAGGCCGGCGCCCGGGGCCGGGCCGAGATGCACATCGAGACGCTGCGGGTGGAAAACACCCAGCGCCTCTTCAAGGCCGAGGCCAGCGGCATCGAAGCCAAGGCCGACGCCCTCAAGAAGTACAACGAGGCGGCCACCTTCCTGGAGTTGGCCAAGCTGCACATCGAGGCCGAGCGCGACATCCACATCGACCAGGCCAAGGCCATGGGCAGCGCCCTTTCGGGCGCCCAGATCCGCATGTATGGCGGCGGCGACGGTACCGTCGACACCATCCGCGGCATGTTCACCCAGGGTTTTGCCCTGGGCGAGATCCTCGAGGGCGTGGCCCAGTCGCTGCCCGAGGGCTTGCGCAGCCGTTTCTCCTCGAACGGCATCCGCGGCCTTTTCGGGCGGCCCTACAAGGAGGGCCAGTTCAAGGTCATGGTCGAGGACTTGACGCGCCTGGTGCGCCAGACCATGAGCACAGCCAAGGACCGTAACCTGCCCTTCACCCAGGCCGTGGCGCAACTCGAGGAGGCCGCTGGCGAGGATCAGGAACTGGGCCGCGCCATCGGCCTTCTCAAGGAGGCCAACGAAGCCGGCGTCTTCGACGAGGTGCCCTTCGAGAAGGTCTGGTCGCTGCTGCTGGCCACTGCCAAGGCCGCAGATTAGTTCCTTGACAATCGATCCCGGCCACCCGCTCCCCCTCCCAACTACCCACAGGGTACCATCGATGGGTGGGTGGGAGGGGGAGCGGGTGGCCGGGCCCGGTAGCAACGAGTTGCGGTAGAGCCCAATGGCCGAGCACGACGTCGTCCTGGAGAACGTCTCCAAGACCTTTCCGGGCGAGGTTCACGCCGTCATCGATTTCAACGCCCAATTCGAGAAGGGTGAATTCGTCGCCATGCTGGGCCCCTCGGGCTGCGGCAAGACCACGACGCTGCGCATGATCGGCGGCCTCGAGGAGGTCACCCGGGGCAATATCTTCATCGCCGGGGAGAACGTCACCGACCTGCCGCCCTCGCATCGCGACACGGCCATGATGTTCCAGAGCTTCGCCCTGTTCCCCCACCGCACGGTTTTCCAGAACATCGAGTTCAGCCTCAAGATGCAGGGCCTGGCCCGGGAGGAGCGCGACCGCCGCACCTGGGAAATGGTCGAGATGGTGGGGCTGAGCGAGCTGGCGGGGCGCCGGCCGCACGACCTCAGCGGCGGCCAGCAGCAGCGTGTCGCCCTGGGCCGGGCCCTGATCTCGAAGCCCACGGTGCTGCTCTTGGACGAGCCGCTGGGCTCGCTCGACTACAACCTGCGCCAGACCATGATGGTCGAGCTCAAGAAAATCCAGCGCGAGACCGGCATCACCTTCATCATGGTGACGCATTCGCAGCAGGAAGCCATGTCGATGGCCGACAAGGTCATCGTCATGAGCGACGCCATCATCCAGCAGACCGGCACGTCGCGGGAAATCCACGAGGAGCCGCGGACGAAATTCGTGGCCGAATTCATCGGCAACAACAACATCTTCGCCGGCACCATCAAGTCGCGCTCGGGCTCGATCGTTTTCGTAGAATCCGAAGACGCCACCTACTACGTGCGCATACCCGAATATGTTCGCACCGTGCGGCTGGGCGAGAAGGTCCATTTTTCCGTCCGGGCCGACCTCTTGTCCACCGGCGAGCACCCCGAGATGGCTAACCGGGTGCGCGGCAGCTACATCACCACCGAATTCATGGGCACCCTCGAGACCGACGTCTTCGAGGTC
Organism: Alphaproteobacteria bacterium; assembly: GCA_030740435.1. Classification (NCBI taxonomy): domain Bacteria; kingdom Pseudomonadati; phylum Pseudomonadota; class Alphaproteobacteria; species Alphaproteobacteria bacterium. Next base: position 11,628 of record JASLXG010000117.1, read on the forward strand.
TCGGATGGCCTTTTCGTGCACGTCGAGCAGCACCGCCATTTGAGCGACCGGGTCTACAACATGGGCGAGCAGGAAACCATCTGCTGGCCGGCCGAGGCCGGCGTTCTGCTCGAGCGGGCGGGGCAGTAGAGGGCGCGGAACGCCGACGAGGGTCAGATCCCGTGCGTCACTACGTGGTTGCGGCCCTGGTCTTTGGCGGCGTAGAGGCCCTTGTCGGCGCGGGCCAGGGCCGGGTCGATGGTGGGCTCGTCGGGGTCCCAGGCGGCAACGCCAATGCTGGTCGTCAGCTCGAAGTCCTTGCCGTCCCAGGCGAAAGGCCGGCCGGCGATGCGCTGGCGGATGCGTTCGGCGATGTCGGCACCGCCGACCAATCCGGTTTCCGGCAGCAAGAGAGCGAACTCCTCTCCCCCCACCCGCCCCAGGACGTCGGCGGCGCGAAGCTCGCCGACCACCGCCTCGACGACCAGCCTGAGCGCCGCATCACCGCAAGCGTGGCCGTAGGTGTCGTTGACGGCCTTGAAATGGTCCAGGTCGATCATGGCCACCGTGAGCTCGCGGCCATGGCGCCGGGCCCGCTCGACCTCGCGCACCGCCATCTCGGCGAAATGCCTGGACGATCTGGCTATGGAGGTCGCGCCGCCTCAGGCCGGCGCTGTAGATGCCGATGGGTGCCTGGGGCCAGAGCGCCATCATCTGGGCGAAGTTCTGGGCGATCAGCTCCTTGACGTGGGTCAGCATCAGCACCCGGGTGTC
>JASLXG010000118.1 GCA_030740435.1 Alphaproteobacteria bacterium
CCTTGCGCCGCGCCCCGATGACGTCGATGTGGGTGCGCAGCATCGAACGCAGTCCGGCCTCGGGGCCCTGGGCCCGGGTCATGCAGCCCAGCAGGGACTGATAGAAGTCGTTGGAGAACTGCTCGAGGATGATGATGAGCAGGTCCTCCTTGTTCTCGAAGTGATAGTAGAGCGCCGCCTGGGTGATGCCGGCGCGGCGCGCGATCTCGCGCATCGAGGCCTTCTGGTAGCCCCGTTCGGCGAACACCTCGCGGGCCGCTTCGAGAATCTCGTCGCGCCTCTCTTCCGGGGGCAGCCGTGTTGCGGTGCGCGCCTGCGGGGCCATGCGGATTTCCTTCGTTGCCGAAAAAATTACTAAACGGCCGTTTAGTTGTCAAGACGCTTTAGCAAAAGACCACTCCATATGCTGTGGCAACACTTGCAATAAGCTATATTAACATATTGTAATTGATGAATAACTTTGTTGCTAGCAATTTCAGTGCTTCGATCAAAGGAGCACTGGGCTGAGGCACAAGTGCAGTATTTTAACGGTCGTTCAGTAAGCTATTTCAACGAAAAATAACGTGGACTTCAGCCAGAGCACACCTTGCCTGGCGCACTGATAGGCAAACACTGCGCTATTTGCCGCGAAGCATCGCCGCCATGAGCTATCCAGGCCCAGGCATCGCCGCACTCCCGTTCAGGCCGCCAGATAGATGCGTTTGACTTCTTCCATGTCGCCGATCTCCTGGGCCGTGCCCGAAAGCGCCACCTGGCCCAATTCCAGCACGTAGACCCGGGCCGCCACGCGCAGCGCCATGCGGGCGTTCTGTTCGACCAGCAAGACCGCGATGCCGCGTTCGGCGAGCTCGGCGATGACGGTGAAGATCTCGCGTACGATGACCGGGGCCAGGCCGATCGAGGGCTCGTCCAGCAGCATCACCCGGGGCGCCGCCATCAGGGCCCGGCCGATGGCCAGCATCTGCTGCTCGCCGCCCGAGAGTGTCTGGGCGAGCTGGTCCTGGCGCTCATGGAGCCGGGGGAAGAGCTCGAAAACCCGCGCCAGATCCCGCTCGACCGCCGCCCGGCCGCCGCGAGCACTGCCCCCGGCAGTCAGGCGCAGGTAGGCGCCGAGCATCAAGTTATCGAGCACCGACATGGGGCCAAACAGGCGCCGGCCCTCGGGCACCACGGCCAGGCCGCGGCGCGCGATGCGCGACGACTTGAGGCCCCCTATGGCCTCACCATCCAGGCGGATCTCGCCGGCCGACGGGATCATGCCGGTGATGGCCTTGATCAGGGTCGTCTTGCCGGCCCCGTTGGGACCGATCAGGCTGACCACCTCGCCGGCGCCCACTTCCAGCGAGACGCCGCGCAGCGCCACGATCTTGCCGTAGGCGGCGGCCAGGTTTCGCACCTCAAGCATCGTCGTCGTCCCGGCCCAGATAGGCCTCGATCACCGCTTCGGATCGCTGCACCTCGGCGGGCGGCCCGGCTGCGATGAGGCGGCCGAAATTGAGCACCACGATCTGGTCGCAAAGCGACATGATGAAGCGCATGTGGTGCTCGATGACCAGCAGCGTCACGCCATCATCGCGGATGCGCAGCGCCAGGGTGCGGAAGGCTTCGGTCTCGCTTTCGTTGAGACCGGCGGTGGGCTCGTCGAGCAGCAGCAGCCGGGGCTCGCTGGCCAGGGCCCGGGCCACCTCGAGGTAGCGCTGCTGGCCCAGCGGCAACTCGGCGGCCAGGCGCTGACGCTCATCCGCCAGGCCCACCAGGTCGAGGTATTCGAGCGCCCGGGCGCGAAGTTCGCGTTCCTCGCGGCGGGCCCAGGGCAGGCGCAAGCCGGTGGCCAGGAACTCGGCCCGGCCGCGGGCGTGGCGGCCCAGCATGACGTTTTCCTCGATGGTCAGACTTTTGAAAAGCCGCGGGTGCTGAAAGGTTCGCGAGATGCCGAGGCGCGCGCGTTTTTCCGGGGCGAGCGTAGTGATATCCCGGCCCTCGAAGACGATGCGCCCGGCGCCCGGCGGAAAGACGCCGGTGACGGCGTTGAAGAGCGTCGTCTTGCCCGCCCCGTTGGGCCCGATGATGCCCATGGTAGTGCCCTGGGCGAGCTCAAGACTCACTTCCGCCAAGGCGGTCAGGCCGCTGAAGGTTTTGCCCACATCGCGGAGTTCCAGCAGCATCTAGCCGGCCTCGCCGATATGTCTGCGCGATACGGCACGCCACAGCCTGAGCGCCAGGTCACGGAAACCCAGCAGCAAGCCGTGGGGAAAGAAGAGCATGATCGTCACCAGCGCCAGGCCATAGACGGCGCGCTTGTAGTCGGCGAATGGGGCCAGGTATTCGTTGAGGTAGACCAGCGCCGTGACCCCCAGCATGGCCCCCCAGATCATGGTGAAGCCGCCGAAAGCCAACATCAGAATGATCTCGATGGCGAACATCACCGAGGCCGCGGTGGGCGATATGAAGCTGACGAAATGGGCGAACAGGCTGCCCGAGAGCGAGGCGAAGACCGAGGAGACGACGAACAGCTTGATCTTGTAGAGCTTGATGTCGACGGCGAAAAGCCTTGCCACGTCCTCGCCTTCCTTGATGGCGCGGAAGGCCCGGCCGAGGCGCGAATCAACCAGATTCAGGGCAAACAGCAGCAACCCCAGCAGCAGCGGCCAGACGACGTAGTAGAAGCGCCAGTCGTCGTCGATCTCGAAGCCGCCGAAAGCCAGCGGCGGGATCGAGCCCAGGCCCTGCAGGCCGCCGGTCAGCGCGGGCAGTTCCTTGATCAGTACGCCGACGATGACGGTGAAGCTGAGCGTGGCAATGGCCAGGTAGTGGCCCTTGAGACGCAGCACCACGGCGCCTATGCCCCAGGCCACCACGGCGCTGACAAGCTGGGCCCCGGCCACCGCCGCCCAGGGATGCCAGCCCCAACGCAGCGACAATATGGCCGAGGCATAGGCGCCCATGGCGAAGAAGGCGGAATGCGAGATCGAGAGCTGGCCGCCATAGCCCACCAGCAGGCAAAGCCCGACCGCCACCAGGGCGTAAAGCGCCACGAAATTGAGCACGTTGAGATAGAAGTCGTCACCCAGAACCAGCGGGATCAGCAGCACCACGGCCGCCACGAGGGGCCAGGCCAGGCGGTTCCAGTCGGCCCGGGCAAGACGCGCCAGCATCACCTCAGCCCCGCCAGCAGGTGCGACACGTCGCTGGCACTTTCCAGCTCGGCGACGCTTTCGATCAGGCCATCGATGGCGGCTCCACCCGGCGGCCGGGCCGCGAAGGCGGCGCATTTCCGCAGCTTGTCGCCGCAGTCGGCAAAGCTCAGCGGGTTGGCCGGATTACCCAGCGGAAACTCGGCATCCAGGGTGACCGGCGCCTGTCCTCTGGCCGTGATCTCGAGCCGGGTGCGGCCGAGCACGGTGTCGGTGTTCATGCTGTCCTCGGCGACCACTTCGATGCGCTTCGACAAGGCCCGGATAGCGCTGTCGGCGATGACTTCGGGAGCCAGTTCCTCGAGGAAAAAGTCGCCCCGGATGAGGGTGGCGGCGACATTGAAGGGCAGCGAGAACTGCGCCGCGGTGGTCGAATAGGGATCCGCCATGTCCTCGATGTGGGCGCCGACCAAGCCGTGGACACCGGGATTGACGGTGACGGTTGCGCCCGCGATGGGTTCGTTGCCCTTGGGGCCGAGCCCCTGTTCGGCCCGGTAGCGC
>JASLXG010000119.1 GCA_030740435.1 Alphaproteobacteria bacterium
CCGAGCCGCCAGTAACCACGACATTGCGTCCGCTGAAGTCGAAGGTGACGTTTGCATAAGGCTTCATGAGGCTATCTCCATAGATCTATCAACCCGCGAGCGGTCTGATCCGACATGGGCCGCGCGATCCCGCCTGCGCTCGAGACCTTGTCGCATCGCTTCTTCTTAGTCCTTGCCCGGCCGGCCGGGGCCTTTGAAGAACAACAGCACCAAACGGCTGTCGTCGTCGACCTTGACGCCGTGCTTGAGGTTAGCCGGCACGAAAAGCATGCTCGTGGGTTCGACGCGCACCTCTTGCGAACCGAAGGTGATGGTGCCGCGGCCTTCGAGCACCAAGAAAATCTCGTCCTGGCGCGGGTGGTGGTGCTCGACCGTGCTCTGACCGGGCTCGTAGAACACCGCTTCCGAGACGATGCAATCCGACAAAAAGAGGCGCTTGCGCACCCGCTTGTCGAGTGAGAATTCCGCTAGATCGGCGACCTTCAGAACCTCGTAGCCGGGTTTGCTTTCGCTCATCTCAGCTGTCTCCTCAGTCGTCCTTGATAAGATAATCGCGGAGGAAATCGGGGTCCGGCTCGAGGCCGATGCCGGGGCCATCGGGGACACGGACCTTGCCCTCGACCGGATCCCCGGCGGCGCCCCACATGCTGGCTTCGAGATCGACATAAAAACGCTCGAACGGCGCCTCGCCGGGCTGGGCCGCGAGAAATTGCAGCGTCGCCATCATGCCCGGCCCGAAGTAGGGCGAATGGGGCGCCAGCGCCACGTTCTGCACCTCACAAAGCGCCGCCACCTTGCGCAACTCGGTCAGGCCGCCGACTTTGGTAATGCTGGGCTGGGCGTAATCGACGGCGCCGCTGGCCAGCAGGGCCTCGAACTGCCAGGCCGTGCAGGCGTTCTCGCCGGCCGCGATGGGCACGCCGAACTGCGCTCGCAAGTCGGCCAGGGCGGCAAAATTCTCCGGCGGCCAGACCGGCTCCTCGAGCCAGTAGAGGTCGTGATCCACGAGTTCCTCGACGATCTCGGCGGCTTCCTCGGGCGACCAGGCACAGTTGACGTCGAGCATGATGGGAATGTCGTCGCCGGCCACCTCGCGGGCCGCCCGGACCTCGGGCTCGGCCCGCTCGTGCAGCTTGATGTAGCGGTAGCCGTCATTCAGGGCGCTCTGGGTGCGTTCCGCCACGACCTCGGAATCGAGGTATTTCATCAGGCTGGCATAGCACGCTACCTCGTCGCGCTGGCCGCCCAGCAGGCGTTGCAGCGGCAGGTTTGCCGCCCGCCCCGCCAGGTCCCAAAGGGCTATGTCGAGGCCGGAGAGCGCGAACATGGTGATGCCGTAACGACCCCAGAGGTGCAGGTCGATCTGCAGGTCGTGCATCAGGCCCCTGATCTCGCGGGCGTCGCGGCCCAGCGCCAGCGGCGCCACCATGGTATCGACGGCGGCCCGCGTGGCGGCCAGGCAGTTGTAGCAAAAGGCCTCGCCCCAGCCCACCAGGCCGCTTTCGGTCTCCACGCGCACGACCAGAATATCGAAGGCGTTCCAGTCGCGACCGCCGAAGCCACCGCTTTGGCCGCCGTGGCTGAAGGGTACGCGCAGGGGGAGGGTTTCGATCTTGGCTATTTTCATCTGCTCGGTTCCCCTTTCTAAACCGTGGCCACCGGTGTCACCGGCGAGCCCACGGCGCGCGGCAGCCGGAGCGGCGGTGCCGTCAGCATAAAGCGGTGGCGCCCGTTTTGCCGCAGCCAGGCGGCCAGGTCGGTAAGATACCAAAGCTCGGCCAAGGGCAGACCGAGCTTGAACAGGCAGTGGTGGTGCAGCGGCAGTGAACGGTCGGCGGTGGCCGAGCCGGGTTCGGGATCGCGCGCCGGGTGGGCCTCGACGGCGTAGTTGTCGGCACACAGGGCGGCGATGCCGCTGTCGCTTATCCACTGCAACAAACGCTCGTCGCGGCCGTCGAGGCAGGCGCAGCTGGTTTCCAGGGCCTGCTTGTCGGGCCGGCGTTCCATCTCCAGGATCAGCTCGGCGAAACCGGTGTGCAGCAGCAGCATGTCGCCGCTCTCGATCTCGACGCCGTCGCTCTCGCAGATGCGCTGGATGTCGTCGTAGCCCAGCAGCACGCGCTCGCGCCCGACGTGGGCGTGCAGGTCGATGAGCACGCCGCGGCCCTGCACGGGCTTGGCGGCGTAGTTGTCGATGCCCAGCGCCGTGGCGCCCTGGTGCGGGCCCAGCTCGACGACCTTGCCGTTCTCGTAGGCCACCGGTCCGGCCACCTCGTGGTCGGCGCGATAGCCGTTGTAGAAGACCTTCTCGGCCACGCCGTCGCCGTCGGCGTCGAAGCGGGCGCCGACGTGGCTCAGGGCATCCCACTGGCTGGAATACTGCAGCGTGATGGCCACCCGGTCGTCGCAGACCACGTCGACCACCCCCTCTTCCACGAGATCGAGGGGATAGGCGAAGTTCTGTTGTTCTCCGCGCAACGTGGGACTGAGCTCGGGAGGATGGCGACGTTCGTTGAGGATATTGCCGCCGGGATAGTCGAGCGGCAAGCTGAGGCAGAAGGCGATGCCTTGCTTTATTTCGGCGGCGCCCTGGCGCACCTTTTCGGGCGTCAGCAGGTTGAGCCTGCCGAGCTGGTCGTCGGCCCCGAAATCGCCCCAGGTCGAGCCCTCGGGACGATGTTTCCAGCGCTCGTTCATGGCGTTCTCCGTCTTGCCAGGGTAATCATCAGGCTGCCTTGCTGTCCTGCCGAGCCCGCCAGTTGCCGAAGTCCAGCGCGCTTTCCTCGATTTTTTCGATACGACAAATAATACAACGCGCGATCGAGCCGCCGATCACCGGATCGGTGTCGTCGCGCAAGGGCGTCAGCACGTTGGCGCCGACCGCCAGGGTGCCTTCGATGAGGTCCTCGCCGGGCATGTACCAAAGCCCCTCGGCATTCACCACGCGGGGGTGCATGCCCTCGAGGATGGCCACTTTGCGGACGATGGTGTGCGCGGTCGTGGGAGCCGCGATCTCGACCCAGTCGCCGGCCCGGACGCCGTGTTCGGCGGCGGTTTCGGACGACATCTCGATGGTCGGCCAGGGGCGGCGGTCATTGAGCCGGGGCACCTCGATGCCCAGCGTCGAATAGTATTCCACCGAGCGCGTGCCGGAGATCATCACCAGGGGATAGTCCCGGGCCAACTCGGGCGAGGCGTAGGGGCTGAGCGGCGGCTCGAGGAAGTCGGGCAGGGGGTCGTAACCAAACTCGGCCAGGCGGCGCGAGGTGAACTCGATCTTGCCCGAGGGCGTGTTGAAGCCCGGCTCGCCGTCGCGCCGCAGTTTGCCGCTGTGAAACTTGTCGGCTTCGTTGGGTGCCACGTAGCTGCCCATCTCGGCGAACTCGGCGAAGCTTAGCCCCAGCGGCTCGAGACGATATTCCAGGAGCTCCTCGTGGCTCGCCACCGGCAGCTTGTGGCCCAGCCCCATGCGCTTGAGCACTTCGATCACCGGCCAGGCCTCCTCGCGGGCCTCGCCCCGCGGCTCGATCGCCCGCACCCGGGCCGAGATCATGTTGAGGCCGGCGTATTCCGTGACGGCGTTGGATTCGAGGTGCGTGGTGATGGGCAGGACATAGTCCGCCATGGCCGCCGTCGGCGACATGAAGAGATCCGAGACGACTAGCAAGTCAAGCGCCCCGAGGGCCTCGAGCGTGGTGTAGGTGTCCTCCAGCCCGACCAGCGGATTGCACGACGTCCAGAGCGCCCGC
>JASLXG010000120.1 GCA_030740435.1 Alphaproteobacteria bacterium
TCAACGAAACGTCCAATCCGGCATAGTACTTCATGGCTGCTCTCCTTAACGCTTCTTGTGGCTGGAACATCCAGACCACGTTCCAAAAGCTCGGAGAGTAGCCACCCTCAGCGCCGATTACCCCATCTCTGTGGTTAATCCCTGATCGAGAATTACGCTAGGGCGCCCGGTAATCCGGCAGCTCTGGCTCCAGCAACACCGTGTTCGAGGGCGGGCTGGGGCGACCGGCCGGGTCGTAGGCGCGGACGTAATAGTGATACCTGAGGCCGGCCATGGCGCTCTTGTCTTTCCAGCGCCTCGACTTGGAGGCCTCGATCACCGACATGGCGCCGTCGTCGGCGGCGCGATATACGTCATAGCCGGCGACCTTGCCCTCGGCCTTCGACCACTTGAGGCGCGCCTCGCCGCTCTCGAATTCGACCAGAAGGCCGCCGCCGTCGGCACCCCAGACCGGGCCCTCGCCGGGCGCGTCGGGTGGTGCCTGGACCGCTCCCTTGGGCCAGAGGTAGCAGTTGACCGGCTTGTGTTCGCCATCCAGCGTCTTGCAGATATTGCAAAAGTCGCAGACCACGATGCGCTCGGCCTCGCCACGCTTGACCTTGTTGGGCCAGTCGGGATCGGCCAGCAACTGGCGCGCGATGCCCAGGATATCGGCGCGGCCATCCACCAGAATCTGCTCGGCGTCCTCGGGCCGCCAGATCTTGCCGGCCGTGACGATGGGGGTAGCGAAGCCCTTGGCGTTGATGAAGGCCTTGATCTCGGCCGCCAGGTCGACATGCGTCATGTCGGGGTGCCAGGCGTCGGGCATGGCGCGTTCACCGGAATAGCCCGAGTAGGCGTGCAGCACCTTGCCCGGGTGGTGCTCGGCGTCCTCGAACTTGCCGCCCACGGAAAGCGAGATGTAATCGCAGCCCAGTTGGGCGTGACGCAGCGCGATCAGCTTGCCTTCCTCGACGGTATAGCCGCCGCGGATGAATTCCTCGGCGTCGATGCGCACGCCGATGGCAAAGTCATGGCCGGCCTGGCGGCGGGCCTCGTGCATCACCCGGCCGATCAGCCTGAGCCGGTTTTCCAGGCTGCCGCCGTAGTCGTCATTGCGCGTATTGCGCCTGGAGATGAACGAGGCCAGCGTATAGGCGTGGGCCGAATGCAGCTCGGCCCCGTCGAAGCCGGCCTCGCGGGCACGCGCGGCAGCAGCCCCGAAATGCCCCACGATGGCGTCGATGTCGGTCTCGTCCAGCATGTCGATGGTCTGGCGCCAGCCCGAGCGCGCGATCTTCAGGAAATGGATGATCTGGGGCACGATCTTACTGTCCGAGGTGTCGTGGACGCGGCGCACCATGTCGCTGAGACCGGGCAGGTAACTCTGGTCGCTGATGCGCAGCAGCGGCCCCGACTTGGCACCGTGGACGGCCATGGCCTCGACCACGATCAGGCCGGCACCGCCCTCGGCGTAACGCACGTAGCGCTCGGTGATGTCCTGGTTGACCAGGCCGTCCTCGCCCGAGAGCCGCGTCACCATGGCCGGCACCAGGATGCGGTTGGGCAGCACGCAGCCGTTGATGTCGAGGGGTTCGAAGAGTTTCATGGGAGCGGTTTGGGCCATTCCTTGATCGAGGTCAAAAAAGGGTCATTATTCGCCGCTCAGCGGCCCTTGAACACGGGCTGGCGTTTTTCGCGAAAGGCCGCCTGACCCTCGCGAAAATCCTCGCTGGTGACGCACTGGCGCAGCCTGGCGGCGACCATCTCGAGGTCGGCCAGCGATCCCTTCTGGACGATTTCGTGAATGCCGGCCTTGGAGGCCCGAACAGACAAGGGCGCGTTGCCGGCGATGGTTTCGACCAGGCGCTGGGTCTCGGCCTCGAGCTCGGCCACCGGCACCAAGTAATCCACCAGGCCGATGCGATAGGCTTCCTGGGCGTCGAAGCGCTTGCCGGTGAAAAGGATATCCTTGGCCGCGGCCTGGCCCACGGTCTCGACCAGGCGGCGCAGGCTGACGAAATTGTAGGCAATGCCGAGCTTGGCCGCGGGGATGGCAAACTGCGCATCGTCCGCGGCAATGCGCAAATCGGCGCCACAGGCCATGGCCACGCCGCCGCCCATGCAATAGCCCCGGATCATGGCGATCACCGGCAGGGGGCAGCTTTCCAGCGCCGCCACGGAGGCGCCGAACGCCTCGTCCACCTTGGCCGCCGCCAACGAGGTATCGGCCTCGGTGGCAAACTCCGAGATGTCGGCACCCGAGATGAAGGCCCTGTCGCCGGCACCCCGCAGCACCACTACGTGCACCGCATCATCGGCTGCGAAAGCGGCAAGCCGCGCCGATATGGCCTGGCACATTTCCGAGGTCAGCGCGTTGCGCCGCTCGGCATTGTCGATGGTCAGCCAAGCGATGCCGGCCTTGATTTCACCGCGAATGCGGTCGCCCGGGTCGTCCCCCGTGTCGTCCATTGTGATCCTGTAGGGATAGGTGAATACTAGCCGCCGCAGTGTAGCCCGCATTTGCCGCCGGGTCATGGCCTCCGCGCCCCCTGCCCTCCCCCTGCTTGCCCCCTGTGGCCCGAGGATGAATATGAAACCACGCACCGTCGTCTCCATGGAACAGGCGCTGTCGCTGACCTATGCCACACTGCGCTTCAAACATCTGGGCTGGCGCGTGATCCGCGTCGAGGCCACGAATGAGGGCGGCAACCCCTATCCCGGCGATCCCAACCGCTACATCGGCACCCAGGTCGCCGACGAGGGCCGGCGCTCCTATTACATCGCCCCCAACGTGGGTAAGGAGGCCATATCCCTCAACCTCAAGAGCGCCGAGGGGCAAGAGGCGCTCAAGCGCATCATCCACGAGCTCGACGCCGACGTCTTCTGCTGCAACACCGTGCCGGTGCGATATGAACAGCTCGGCATCGACTACGACACCCTCAAAGCCGTCAAGCCCGACCTCATCTGGGCCGCCATCTCGGCCATGGGGCCCGACTATCCCAACGTGCCGGGCTACGACCCGGTGATCCAGGCCATGGTCGGCTACATGGACGTGACCGGTTTTGCCGACGGGCCGCCGACGCTGGCCGGGGTGCCGCTGGTCGACCTCAAGGCCGGTGACGAAGTCTACGCCAACGTCTTGATGGCGCTGCTGGAGAAGGCCGAGAGCGGCCGCGGCCGGCGCATCGACGTCTCCATGCTGCAGGCCGCGGCATCGTGGCTGATCACGCTGTTGCCGCTGGTCGACATGGGTTGCGAACCCGAAGAGATCTCGCGCTGGGGCAATGCGCATCGCAAGTTCATCCCGACCAACGTCTATCCCACCAAGGACGGCTTCATCTACCTGGCGCTGGGCAGCAACGTGCAATGGAAGCGCCTGACGGCGCTGGAGAAGTTCGCCCCGCTCAGCCACGGCGGCCGGCGCGACACGGCCGAGGTGCGCTACCAGGAGCGCGAAGACATCTACCGCGAACTGGGCGCCATCACGGCCCAGTACGATCGAGCCGAGATCGAGCCCGACCTGACCGCCGCCAAGATCCCCCAGGCCGCCATCCAGACCATCGACCAGGTCCACGCCATGGAGGCCATCCAGAGCAAGATGACCCACACCACGCTGCCCGACGGAAAGCGCATCGGCATGATACCGATGGCGGTGGATATCGAGGCGGCGGGCATGGAATACGCCTTTGCGCCGCGCCACGGCGAACACACCGACGCCGTGCTACAGGAAGTGGGGTATTCGGCCGACGACTGCGCCCGGATGCGTGAACAGGGCATCATCGATTGACAATGCGGGCCGAGGCCGACTCGTCGGGCTAGCACTGGAAGGCAGATGGAAACCCCGGACGAGCTGAAGGAACGCCTGCACCAGCAGGGCATCGAAGTGGACGACGAGGCGGCCCGGGCCGTGCTGCGCTATGTCACGGACCAGCGCCGGGTGCTGGCCCAGGTGCTGGCCCGGCTCGGCGGCAGCGAAATCACATGAGCGCCGATCCTTGCGAGCTCTCCCTGGTTGCAGCCGTCCAGGCCGTGCGCCGTGGCACGATTTCGGCGCTGGAGCTGACCGAAGCCTGCCTGGCCCGCATCGCCGCCCGCGACGGCGAGCTCTGCGCTTTCATCACCCTCGAGCCCGAGCGCGCGCGCCAGGCAGCACTTGCCGCCGATGCCCAGCGCCAGCGTGGCGAGGCGCTGGGGCCGCTGCATGGCATACCGCTGGCGCACAAGGATCTCTTCTGCCGCGCCGGGCGCCCGACGACCTGTGGCTCGAGGCTCTGGACGGACTTCGTGCCGGACTACTCAGCCTCCCTGCTGGAGTTCCTGGAGGCGGCCGGGGCCATCGATCTCGGTTCCCTCAACATGTCGGAATTCGCCTTCCATCCCGACGGCATGAACGTGCTCAAGGGGCCGGCACGCAATCCCTGGGACCCAAGCCGCGTCGCCGGAGGCTCCTCGGGCGGCTCGGCCGCGGCCCTGGCGGCGGGCTTCGTTTTCGGATCACTGGGCTCGGACAGCGGCGGCTCGATCCGCAGCCCGGCGGCGCTCAACGGCGTGGTCGGGCTGCTGCCCAGCTTCGGCCGCCTGAGGCGCCGCGGCATGGTGGTCTCCAGCGCCTCGCTCGACGGCCCCGGACCGATGGCCCGCTCGGCCGCCGATTGCGCCCAGTTGTTTAGCGTGCTGACAGGCGCCGCGCCGGCGCCCTCGCTGGCGCTGGCCGGCCAGCGTATCGGCGTGCCGCCGGGCGCGACGCTGCAAGGACTGCCCGCTGCCCTGGGCGCAGCCCTGACCGGCGCCATCGAGACCTGGGCCCAGGCCGGGGCCCGTATCGTCGAGGTGACACTGCCCGATCTCGCTTCCCTCAACGCCCTGGCCGGCATCATCTTCGCCTGCGAGGTGGCGGCGACGCACGCCGACAGCCTGCGCCGGCAAGCCGCCGATTTCACCCCGGCGGTGCGTCAACGCCTGCTCATCGGTTTCGGTTTTACAGCCGACGACTATTTGCGGGCAGTGGAAGTGCGAAGCGCGGCGCAGGCCGAATTCCTGGCCCGCGCCTTCGCCGATGTCGACACGCTGTTGCTGCCCAGCGCCGCCGACGTGGCGCCCAAGCTTAGCGAGGTCGAGGCGCGGGCGGCCGAGCCGGTGCTTTCCGGCGCCGCTTTCGAGCTGGCCACGCCGGCCGACCCCAGCTATTTCACCCGGGCCATAAATTACCTCGGCCTGCCGGCCCTGGCGCTGCCTTGCGGCTCGAGCCAGGACCTGCCGCTGGGATTCCAGCTCGTCGGCCGCCCCTTGGCCGACGAATACCTGCTCGGTCTGGGGCAGGCCTTCGAGAAACTAGCCCGCATTTCTCACCGGGTCACGGCCTGCGTCGCCCCCAGGTGATGCGATCCGCTAGGAAATGGCCGAGGCGCGTAGTGGGACTACGCGCTTCGGCCATTGACGACGCGGGCGCGCGCCTGGGGGCGACCCTTCGGGCGTGGGGGGGGGGGGGGCCCCCCGGGGGCGGGGGCGGGAGACCAAAGCCAACAAAAACCCCCCCCCCCCCCCCCCCCCACCCCACCCCCCCCCCCCCCCGCCCCCCCGCGCACCCCCCCCGGCCGACACCCCCCCCCCGCCACGCGCCGACCGCGCCCCCCCCCCCCCCCACACCCCCACCCCCCCGCCCCGCCCCCCGGCCGCCCCCCCCGACCCCCCACCCGCCCGCGGCCGCGGAGAGCCACCCCCACACCCCCCCCCCGCCCCCGAGCCAA
>JASLXG010000121.1 GCA_030740435.1 Alphaproteobacteria bacterium
GTAGCCACCCTCAGCGCCGATTACCCCATCTCTGTGGTCAATTCCCCGTGCTTCAACTGGCTGCGCCCTTGAAGATGTGTGCATCCCTTAGCCGAATGGGGGGCGGAGGCCAAGGGCGCGGATGCGCCCGCCCGGTGAGGGCCCGACAAAAACCTCAGCGCGCCAGAAAGGCGGCAATGATTTGCTGTGCGGCGGCGCCGGGCGAGAGTTCTCCGGCGTTGACGCGAGCCTCCAGTTCGGCCACCAGGGCAGCGGTTTCGGGATCGGCCCGTAGCGCCGCCACCAGCCCCTCCTGCAGCTCGCTCGCCAGCCCGGCGCGTGCCTGTTCGGCCCGCCGCGCCGCCAGGGCCGCGCTGTCGCCGATGGCCTGGCGGTGGCGGACAACGGCCTGCCAGACCTCGTCTATGCCCTGGCGCTGGGCGGCCGAACAGGTCAGCACCTCGGGCTGCCAGTTGGCCATGGTGGGGCGCAAGAGGCCCAGCGCTCCCTGGTATTGCGCCGCCATGGCATGGGCCGCCCGCTCGAGGTCGCCGTCGGCCTTGTTGACCACCACGAGATCGGCGATCTCCATGATGCCGCGCTTGATGCCCTGCAATTCGTCGCCGCCGCCGGGCGCCAGCAGCAACACGAAGCTGTCGACCATGGCGGCCACGGCGATCTCCGACTGGCCGACACCAACGGTTTCGACGATCACCACGTCATGGCCGGCGGCCTCGCAGAGCAGAACGACCTCGCGGCTGCGGCGCGCCACGCCGCCCAGCGTTCCGCCCGAGGGCGAGGGCCGGATGAAGGCCCGGGGATCGCGCGCCAGCTCCTCCATGCGGGTCTTGTCGCCGAGGATCGAGCCGCCCGAACGCAGCGACGAGGGATCGACGGCCAGCACCGCCACCTGCCGCCCGGCTTTGGTCAGGCTGGTGCCCAGGGCCTCGATGAAAGTCGATTTGCCGACCCCGGGGGCGCCGCTGATGCCCAGCCGAACCGCCTCGCCCTCGGCCGGCAGCACTGCCTCGAGCAGGGTCTCGGCTCGGGCACGGTGATCGGGGCGGGAGGATTCGACCAGCGTGATGGCCCGCGCCAGGGCTCGGCGGTCGCCCGCCAGCACGCCAGCGGCCAGGTCCGGCTGCGCTTGCTTTGCCATGGCCGCGAGAGTAGCCCGGATTTCTCACCGGGGTTAGACTCAAGATCGCCATGACCGAGATGCCCCACGAGACCAGCGCCATCGAGACCGTCGAGATGCACACCGGCGGCGAGCCCGTGCGCATCGTCACGGCCGGCTTTCCCGCCATCCAAGGCGACACCATCCTGGCCAAGCGGCGTTATGTGCGCGAGAACCTCGATCACCTGCGGCGCCTGCTGCTGTTCGAGCCGCGCGGGCATTACGACATGTATGGCGTCATCCCGGTCGAGCCCGACCTCGGGGAAGCCGACTTGGCTGTCCTCTTCATGCACAACGAAGGCTACAGCACGATGTGCGGCCACGCCGTCATGGCGCTGGGGCGCTGGGCCGTGGACAGCGGCCTGGTGGCGGCGCGCGAGCCCGAGACCGAGGTCGCCATCCAGTGCCCCTGCGGCCTGGTGCGGACCAGGGTGGCGGTGGACCAGGGCCAGAGCGGCGCCGTGCACTTCATCAGCGTGCCCTCGTTCGCCTTTGCCCTCGACAAGCCGGTGGGCACCGAGACCTATGGCCCGGTGGTCGTCGATATAGCCTACGGCGGCGCCTTCTACGCCCTGGCCCCGGCCGATACCTTCGGCCTCGACGTGCGCAGGTCGCGGGTCCGCGACCTGGTCGATGCCGCCGATCAGGTGACGGCGGCGGTCAAGGCACAGGTGCCGCTAAGCCACCCCGACGACGACGATCTGGCTTTTCTCTACGGCACCATCCTGACCGACGGCAACGATCGGGGCGACGGCCCCAGTGCCAACGTCTGCGTCTTTGCCGCGAGCCAGGTCGATCGCAGCCCTACCGGCTCCGGGGTCTCGGCCCGGGTGGCCGTGCAGCAGGCGCGACGGCTGATCGAGGTGGGGGAAGAACGCCACTTCG
This sequence comes from Alphaproteobacteria bacterium, assembly GCA_030740435.1. Lineage (NCBI taxonomy): Bacteria > Pseudomonadati > Pseudomonadota > Alphaproteobacteria > Alphaproteobacteria bacterium. The sequence goes on from JASLXG010000121.1 coordinate 2,042, forward strand.
AGAGCATCACCGGAGCGCTCTTTTCGGGCCGTCTGAGCGAAGCCACGCGGGCCGGACCTCATGCCGCCGCCATCGTCGAGGTCGGCGGCCAGGCCCACTATTCAGGCAGCGCCCGCTTCACGGTCGAAGCCGACGACCCTTTGAGCCAAGGGTTCGTGTTGCGGTAGAGCATGTCGGGTTTGATCCCGGCTAGCGATCTTCTTCAAGAATTCCCCTGGTTTGCGCCAAGGCGGCGGCAACCACGCGAAACCGAAGTTTGGGATCGAGATCGTCGAGAATCTTGGCCGACTGGCGGCGCACCTCGAGGGCCTCGGCGATCAGCGCCTGGCGGTCCTTGGCCGGCGCCTTGACCCGCTCGGACGCCTCGGCCGCTGACGGCGCAGCCGCCGACGGCGCATCGGCGGCACCGGCCCGGGCGTCTTCCAGCACCTGCTTGACGGTTTCGCTGGCGCCCGTCGGCGCATCCTTGCCGGGCGGCTCGGCGGCACCGGCGCCTTTGCGGATCATGCGGGTCTGGCCGCGCATTTTGAGCGCACCACGGTCGCGCTTGCCTGAAAACAGCGACGGAAGAATCTTTTTGAACACTTCGCACCCTCCGATTCAACGCCAGTGTAGCCTCTTGCGCCGGCCTCTGCTACGACTTCCGTCACAGCTATTTGTGCTCTTTGGAGCAGCCCCCGCCATGCAGTTCGACGACGTGCTGGCCCGCATGAAGGCACTTTCCGACCCGGCCTCGCTGGCCGGCATGGCGCGCTTCGGCATCAAGGCCGACAACGCTTTGGGCTTACGCATTCCCCAGATCCGCGCCCTGGCCAAGGAAATCGGCCGCGATCACGCCCTGGCCCAGGCGCTCTGGCAAAGCGCCATCCACGACGCCCGCCTGCTGGCCCCCATGATCGAAGAACCGGCGGCGGTGACACTGGCGCAAATGGATGCCTGGGCCGGCGATTTCAATTCCTGGGACGTCTGCGACCAGTGTTGCGCCAACCTCTTCTGGCGCCTCGACGCGGCCTGGGACAAGGCCGTGGCCTGGGCCGAGGAGGAGCCCGAGTTCCTAAAAAGGGCGGGCTTTGCCTTGATGGCGGCGCTGGCTTGGAAACACAAGCAGGCGCCGGACGAGCCTTTTCTCGCGCTTTTGCCGGTGATCGAGGCGAAATCCGACGACGGCCGCAATTTCGTCAAAAAAGCCGTGAACTGGGCCCTGAGGCAGATCGGCAAGCGTAACCGGGCGCTCAACCGGGCCGCGGTCGCTTGTGCCGAGCGCATCGCCGGGCGCGGCACCCCTGCGGCGCGCTGGATCGCCCGCGACGCCTTGCGCGAGCTCAGGGCGGAAAAGACGCTGGCCCGGCTCAAGGAATAATCCACCCAGCGCTTGAACCGGGGCCGGCAATCGCCATCTATACCAAAAGCTCCGCCATACCGGGGATCTCCATGACCTTCGACGCAGATACCAAGAAGCACGTTTCCGAAGGCGGCACCTGGCTCAGGCTGGTCTACATGCTGCTGTTCATCATCATCTTCAACGTCGCCGAGCTGGTGCTGGGCGCCGTGGTGGTATTGCAGTTCCTCTTCAAGCTCTTTACCGGCAAGGCCATCGAACAGCTCGAGTCCCTGGGCCAAAGCCTGGCCAGCTATTTTTACCAGATGGTGCTGTTCCTGACCTTCAAGACCGAGGACATGCCCTATCCCTTCGGCCCCTGGCCCAAAGAGGCGCCGGAGCCGCCGCAGCAAGGCCGCCAGCAAGAGCGACGATAGCTAGGCTGCATCCGGCTTTCGCCGTAGCCCGGCAGATCGGGCGCCAAGATCGGGACATCCCGGGCCAGCACCTCGCCGACTCCGCGCCACTGGCCACCGTCGAAACCGGTGCTGTGCAGCAGTACGACAGGCTCGCCGGCCCCGCTTTCGCGTTAGCCGATTTTGAAATGCTATGGATTCGGCCAGCCGGTCGAGTCAAGACGCCTAGCCGGCTATGATGCATCAGGGAGGACCGCAAAACATGAACCAGGGAAATACTCAGAGTTGGCTGCACAAGGTTTACGGCGCCAGCGATACCGCGAAACTGAAAGAACACTACGACAACTGGGCCGAGGGCTACGACGGTGATCTGCAGACCTTCGGCTACCGCTACCCGGCGGTGCTGGCCGGCCTGGCCGGGCGCCACCTCGATCCCGGTGGCGGCCCCATCCTCGATGCCGGCGCCGGCACCGGCCTGATCGGCGAGATACTCGCCCTCATCGGATTCCAAGACTTGGTGGGCATCGACATGTCGGACGGCATGCTGGCGGTGGCGCGGCAGAAGGGCGTCTACACACGCCTCGAGAACATGGTGCTGGGCGAGAAGCTCGATTTTGCCGACCAGAGCTTTGCCGCCGTGGTCTCGACCGGCGTACTCACGGTGGGCCACGCCCCGGCGGCGTCCATGGACGAGCTGGTGCGGGTGACGCGGCCCGGCGGGCACCTGATCTTTTCGCTCACCGTGCAGACCTACGAACAAGATGGCTTCAAGCAAAAGCTCAATGAGCTGGAAGCCGCCGGAAGCTGCCGGCCGTTGGCGGAAACCACCGATTTCGTCGCCCTGGTGGCGATCGACGACGAGGTTTCGCACCCGGCGCGTTTCTTCGTCTACCAGGCGCTATAGGGCCGCCATGACCCAGGCCGATAGCGTCCTGGTGGCGCTGCATTACCAGAACGAAAACTGCCACCCCGAGGGCAAGATCCGCATCGGCCTGGCGGCCGACGCCGAGGACTGGCGGCGTGACGTCATGGCGGCCGCCGGCCGGCTGCTGGCCGGCGCCCGAAGCTGCGGCGTGCCGCTGGTGCACGTGCGCTACGCCATGCACCCGGGGCACGCCAACCTGGTGCCCAACGCCCCCATCTTCCGCCAGATCATCGACCAGGACGCCTGGGTCGAAGGCACCTGGGGCACGGAATTCATCACCGGCCTGGAGCCGGCAGGGGACGAGATCGTCGTCGGCCACGCCCGCATGAACGGATTTTTCGGCTCGCAACTGGCCGAAGTCCTGGCCCATTGGCGGCCCCGCCACCTGGTACTTGCCGGCGTCTCCACGGCCTACGTGGTCGAGGCCACGGCGCGCCACGCCGTCGACGCCGGCTTCGAGGTAAGCATCGCCCACGATGCCTGCGCCACCGGCAGCCGCCAGGCCCACGAGGCCAGCCTGGCGGCGCTGGGGCTGCTTTGCGAAATCCAGGGCGTCGACGATATCGTCGCAGCCTGGCGCTGAAGGAACCTATCCAATGGAAAAACTGGCAAGCGGATACGGACTGATCGAAGGCCCGGTGTGGGACCCCGACCGCGGCCTGATCTATTCCGACGTGATCAACGGCGGCGCCTTCTGTTTGGCTGCCGACGGCAGCGTCTCGACCGTCATCGAGCACCGCCGCGGCATGGGCGGCATGGTGCTGCACGAGACCGGCGGCCTGGTGGTGTCGGGCCGCAACATCGCCTTGAAGCCCCCGGAGGGCGACACCCAGGTGCTGCTGGCCGGCGATCCCGAGGCTGGAATTCTCGGCTTCAACGACATCACCACCGACGCCGCCGGGCGCATCTACGCCGGCTCGCTGGCCTTCCGGCCGGTGGGCGCCGACGACGAGCCGCTGCCCGGCGAGCTTTATTGCCTCGACAGGGATGGCTCTTCCCGGGTGGTCGGCGGCGACGTCATGCTGACCAACGGCATGGGATTCTCGCCCGACGGCAAGCTGCTCTACCATTCGGAATCGCTGCGCCACGTAGTGCGGGTCTACGACGTCGCCGACGACGGTAGCCTCTCTCCTCACCGCAGCTTCGCCGAGGTCAAGCCCGGCGTGCCCGACGGCCTGGCGCTGGCCGAGGACGGATCGGTCTGGGTCGCCGTGGCCCATGGCAGCCGGGTCGACGTGTTCGAGCCCGACGGCCAGAAGCGCCTGGAGATTGCGCTCGAGATCCCCATGGTGACGTCGCTCTGTTTCGGCGGCGACGATCTTCGCGACCTCTACATCGTCACCGGCACCGAGGGTACGGGGCGCGACGACGCCGGCAGCGTGTTCCGCCTGCGCGTCGACGTGCCCGGCCTGCCGGTGGCGCCGGCGCGGGTAGCCGCTAAATAGCCTCGGGCCGCCGCGAAACCACCCGGTTTCGAGTGAGATCGCCCAGCGTCCGGCAGCCCGAGAGCGCCATGGCGCGCTCCACTTCGGCCCGCAGCACGCCCAGCACCCGGTCCACGCCGGCCTCGCCCCCCGCGGCCAGGCCGTAGATGAAGGGCCGGCCGATCATGCAGGCCTTGGCGCCAAGTGCTATGGCCTTGAGCACGTGGCTGCCCCGCCGCACGCCGCCGTCGAGTATGACCTCGGCCCGGTCGCCGACGGCATCGACGATGGGTGCCAGGCGGTCGACGGCGGCCGGGGCGCCGTCGAACTGGCGGCCGCCGTGGTTGGAGACGATGATGGCACTGACGCCGATGTCGACCGCCCGCCTGGCGTCCTCGACCGAGAGAATGCCCTTCAGCGCGAACGGTCCGCCCCAGAGCTCGACCAGCTTGGCGGCGGTCTGCCAGTTGACCGAGCTGTCCATTTGCGACCCCATGTATTCGGCCGCGTTCTGGGAATCGTCGCCGCTGGCCGCCATGCGCTCTGCGAAATTGGGAAAGCCGATCTTGGCCCCCGTCAGCATGCGGAAGCTCCAGCCGAAGTGGCTGGCGAAGCTGACCAGGCTGGCCAGTGTCAGTTTGGGCTGCACCATCATGCCGGTGCGCACGTCGCGTTCGCGGTTGCCGGCCACCGGGGTGTCGACGGTGGCCATCAGCGCCGGGTAGTTGGCGGCGCGGCAGCGCGAGACGAACTCCTCGGTCAGGCCGGGGTCCTTGAAGAAATAGATCTGGAAGAACTTGGGGCCCGAGCCGGCCGCCGCCACCTCCTCGATCGAGGCGGTGGCGGCCGCCGACAGGGAATATGCGGTGCCGGTCCGGCCGGCGGCCCGGGCCACCGCCACTTCACCGCCGGGGTGAAACAGCCGGGTGATGCCGGTGGGCGAGCAGAATACCGGCCATTCCAGTTTCTGGCCCAGCACCTCGGTCGAGGCATCGACGCTATCGACGCCGACCAGATAGTTGGGCACCAGGTCGTAGTCCTCGAAGGCCGTCGTGTTGCGCCCCAGCGTCACTTCGTCTTCCGCGCCGCCGGCGAGAAAGTGATAGACCGGTGCCGGCAGCTTGCGTTCGGCGAGCTGGCGGAAGTCATCGATGTTGAGACACTGGTCGAGACGACGGACGGGGAATTTCATGACGCTCGGGTGCCCCCGACGCTGCCGCCGTTGAAGACGCACTGGATCTGCCGTTCGCTAAGCTGCATGCGCCCAACATAGCATCAAGACGGCGGCGGCGCGTAGGGCCGTGTGCCCGAGCGTCAGGCGGTTTGCGGCAGCGAGGTATTGCTCACCAGGGCGGCGCTGAAATCGGTTTGGCTGAGGTTGGTGCCCTTGAGGCTGACCCCCGAGAGGTTGGTGGGCCAGAGGCGGCCACTGCGCCGGCCGGCGGCGTCGACGATCTGCACCGGGTCGAGCCGGGCCGCAGCCAGCAGGGCGCGGTCGAGATTGGCACCCTCAAGGTTGGCGCCGCTGAGATCGGCGTGATTGAGGTTGGCCTGGCTGAGGTCGGCCTGGCTGAGATCGGCCAGGATCAGCAGGGCGTGGGAGAGATCGGCACCTTCGAGCTTGGCCTGGCGCAGATCGGCGCCGCTGAGATAAGCGCCACTGAGGTCGCGGCCGCCGAGGTTGGCTGCCGTCAGCATGGCGCGGCGGCCGGCGCTGCCGTTGCTCTCGATCCACTGGGCGTGCTCGGCCAGAATCTTTTCCAGATCCAGAGCGACCTCGATGCCACCCTCTTTCTCCAGCAGATAGCGCACCGCCGGCGGCAGGATGGCGCCGGCCAGGCTGGCGCCGAGGAAATTGGCGCCGGCCAGCCGGGCGGCGGTGAAATCGGCACCTGCCATGTTGGCTCCTGCCAGATCGACCCGCTCGAGGTTGGCGCCCTGGCATTGGGCTGCACTCAGGTTGGAGCCCGAAAGGTCGGCCTCTTCGGCCTTGACCTCTCGCAGGTTGGCCGAGACCAATGAAGCGTTGCGAAAGCTGCCTTGGCTGAGGTCGGCTTCCTCGAGATTGGCGTCATCGAGATTGGCCTCGGCGGCGTCGACGCCGGCCAGCGAGGACCGCGAGAGGTTGGCCGAGCGCAGGTTGGTGCGTTTCAGTGTCGCCTGGCGCAGCACGGCGGCGGTCAAGTCGCCCTTTTCAAGTTGGCAGCCGCTGAAATCGGCGCGGCTCGCCTCGACGCCATAGAAACGGGCGCCCGGGGCGCTGGCCTTGCGCAGGTCCGTGCCGATCATCGAGGCGGAGCGGAAATCGGCCAGTGCCGCCTTGGCTTTTTGCAGGTCGGCTCCGTCGAGAATGGCGCTGACGAATTCGCTACTCTGGACCTCGCCGCTGCCGTCGTGGCGCAACGGCCGCAGATCGGCGCCGCCGAATTTGGCGCGTTCCAGCTTGCCGCTGCGAAAACGGGCACCGCGAAGATCGGCGGCACGGAAATCGGCGCCCGCCGATTGGCTGTGGTCGAAGCGGGCGCCGCTCAGCCTGGCGGTGCGGAAGTTGACGCCGGAAAGGTCGCAGCGCGTGAAATTGGCGCCGTCCAGCAGCGCGTCTTCCAAGTTGACGTTGCGCAGCTTCAGGCCACTCAGGTCGCACCCCCTGAGATCGGCTCGCTTGCCGCCCAGCAAGCCGCGCACGAAGCGGCTATGAAGCTTGATCGTCTCGACAAATTCGGCCGGAGTCATGTGGATTCCGATATAACGCCGCTATCGTCTCTAGCTAGCACCGAAGTGACGTGGGCACAACAAAAACTAGGGAAGTCCCTAGTACTATTGAGAGAATTTCCTGGTCGCCAATCAGCAGGTCGAGTGAAAAAGTCCCCCCACCGCCTGGTCCCGGCCGAGCTCGTTGTAGAGCTCGATGGCCGCGGCGGTTTCCAGCACGTGGACTTGGACGCCCTTGTCGCGCAACCCAGGCCAGCGTCGCCGGCGCCACGCCCAGGCGGCGCTGGCGGCCCTCTGAGAGCACAACGATTCGGGCGCCCTTTTCCACCAGCTCGGCCACGTCGGCGGGCTGCACGCCGGGGCTGTGGCGAGTGCCGGATTCGTTCCAGTCCCACTCCTTGGCACCGCCGGGGAAAAGCTTGGCATCGCGAAAGTCGCGGCCGTCGTCTAGTTCCAGCCGGCCCCAGGAATGTCGGGCGATGCGGGGCGAAGGCGGGTGGTCGGTCAAACTAGGCCGCTTGCCGCCGCCGCTCCAGCAACCCCAGCACCTGGCCGGCGGCCGAGGTGATGTTGGTGCCGGGGCCGAATACCGCGGCGACACCGGCGGCTTCCAGCATGGCGTAGTCCTTGGGCGGCACGACGCCGCCGCAGACCACGACGATGTCGCCGCCGCCCTCGGCGCGAAGGCCCTCGATCAATTGCGGCACCAGCGTCTTGTGGCCGGCCGCCTGGGAGGACACGCCGACCACGTGGACGTCGTTCTCGAGGGCCTGGCGGGCGGCCTCCTCGGGGGTCTGGAACAAGGGCCCGATGTCGACGTCGAAGCCGATGTCGGCAAAGGCCGAGGCGATCACCTTGGCGCCGCGGTCGTGGCCGTCCTGGCCCAGCTTGCAGACCAGAATGCGCGGCCGCCGGCCTTCCCGGCCGGCGAAGGTTTCGACCTGGGCCTGCAGGGCGCCAAACTCGGCATCGTCGGCATAGGCGCCGCCGTAGATGCCGGTGACGCTCTGGGTCTCGGCCCGGTGGCGCGAGAAGACGCGTTCCAGGGCATCGGAGATCTCGCCGCCGCTGGCCCGGGCGCGCACCGCCGCGATCGACAATTCGAGCAGGTTGGCGTTGCCCCGGGCGCCCTCTTCCAGGGCTGCCAGCGCCGCCTGGCAGGCCGCCTCGTCGCGCTCGGCGCGGATCTTTTCCAGGTCCGCTACCTGGGCCTCGCGCACGGCCGTGTTGTCGACCTCCAAGAGCTCGAAGTCGGCGACATCCTCGTCGACCTGGTACTTGTTGACGCCGACGAAGACGTCCTCGCCACGATCGACACGGGCCTGGCGCCGCGCCGCGCTCTCCTCGATGCGGCGTTTGGGCATGCCCTCGGCCACGGCCTTGGTCATGCCGCCGAGTTCCTCGACTTCCTCTATCAACTGGCGCGCCGCGGCGGCCAGGCTGTGGGTCAGCGCTTCGACGTAGTAGGAGCCGCCCAGCGGATCCACGACCTTGGTGATGCCGGTTTCCTCCTGCAGGATCAACTGGGTGTTGCGGGCGACCCGGGCGGATTGCTCGGTGGGCAGCGCCAGGGCCTCGTCGAAGGCGTTGGTGTGCAGGCTTTGCGTCCCCCCCAGCGCCGCCGCCATGGCTTCGTAGGCGGTGCGCACGATGTTGTTCATGGGGTCCTGTTCGGTGAGCGAGACGCCGCTGGTCTGGCAGTGCGTGCGTAAGCTAAGCGAGCGCGGGTCCTGGGGCTCGAATTGGGCCATCAGTTCGGCCCACAACAGCCTGGCGGCGCGCAATTTGGCGACTTCCATGAAAAAGTTCATGCCGATGGCGAAGAAGAAGGAGAGCCGGGGCGCGAAGGCATCGACGTCCAAGCCTTTGCTCAGCGCCGCGCGCACATACTCGACGCCGTCGGCCAGGGTGAACCCGAGCTCCTGTACCGCCGTCGCCCCAGCCTCCTGCATGTGGTAGCCGGAAATCGAGATCGGGTTGAAGCGCGGCATGTGTTGCGCCGTATGGGCGATGATATCGGCCACGATGCGCATCGAGGGCTGGGGCGGGTAAATATAAGTGTTGCGCACCATGAATTCCTTGAGCACGTCGTTCTGGATGGTGCCCGTCAGCGCCTCGGGCGCCACGCCCTGTTCCTCGGCGGCCACGATGTAGCCGGCCAGCACCGGCAGCACGGCGCCGTTCATGGTCATGCTGACCGAGACCTTGTCCAGCGCGATGCCTTGGAAGAGGCGCTTCATGTCCTCGACCGTGTCGATGGCGACGCCGGCCTTGCCCACGTCGCCGACGACGCGGGGGTGGTCGGAATCGTAGCCCCGGTGGGTGGCCAGGTCGAAGGCCACCGAGACGCCGGTCTGGCCGGCCGCCAGGTTGCGCCGGAAGAAGGCGTTGGTCTCGGCCGCCGTGGAAAAGCCGCCGTATTGCCGGATGGTCCAGGGCCGGCCAGCGTACATGGTGGCACGTACGCCGCGGGTAAAGGGCGCGAAGCCGGGCAGAGTCTGCTCCATCTGGGCCAGATCGGCGGCCGTATAGAGGGGCTTGATGGCGATGCCCTCGGGGGTGAGCCAGGTCAGCTCGTCGAGGCTTTTGCCCTTGCGCTCCTGCTCCGCCAGGGCCCGCCAGTCGGCTTCCGTGGGCTTTGAAATCTCACTCATGGCCTCGCCTTTCGCACCTGCAACATAATGTTAGTACGGGGTTTCGGGCGGGCGAGTCAACGTGGCCGCGGGTCAGGCGGCTTGTGGTTGGCGATCCAACAATGTTATAACCTTCGTACCAACCAAATATCGCCGGAAATCAGGGATCGAAGCCATGTACAACCTCAAAATCCGCCGCGTCGGCAACTCGCTCGGCGTGACAATTCCCAAGGCCGCGCTCGAAGAACTCAAGGTCGGCGAAGGAGACGTCCTGTGCCTTACCAGCGCTCCCGACGGCTTTCGCGTGACGCCGCACGACGACGTCTTTGCCGAAGGGATGAAGGCCCTCGAAGAGGGCCAGCGACAATATCGCAACGCGCTTCGTGAATTGGCCAAATGACGGACATCGTCTGGCTGCCACTGGAGATCGCACTGGCCGGCCAGGAACAGGCAATTGCCAATCACGGGGGGCAAGGAGGCGTTCGCGACGAGGGACTCTTGGAGTCGGTGTTGGCGCGACCGCAGAATCTGGCAGTCTACGGCGAGCCAAACCTGGCGGAATTAGGGGCTGCCTATGCATTCGGGATTGTGCGCAACCATCCCTTTATCGATGGCAACAAGCGTGCGGCGCTGTTGGCGCTTTTTGCCTTTCTGAGACTCAATGGCCACACGTTGACGGCACCCGAAGTCGACGCCGTATTCGTCTTTCGCGATCTCGCGGCGGGTGAGATTGACGAGGCGACGCTGGCACACTGGATCGCTGCCAACATGGCTTCCTTTGACGAGGCGCCGGCATGACCGCACTGGCCCCCCGCATCACGGCGCTGTTGGGCCCGACCAACACCGGCAAGACGCATTTTGCCGTGGAGCGCCTGCTGGGCCATAGGGGCGGCGTCATCGGCCTGCCCTTGCGGCTCTTGGCACGCGAGGTCTACGACCGGGTGGTCAAGGCCAAGGGAAAAGGCCAGGTGGCCCTGGTGACGGGCGAGGAAAAAATCGTCCCGGACCGGCCCAGCTATTTCGTCTGCACCGTCGAATCGATGCCCTTGGAGCGCCGCTTTGCCTTCGTCGCCGTCGACGAGATCCAGCTGGCCGCCGACCCCGAACGCGGCCACGTCTTTACCGACCGCCTGCTGCGCGCCCGGGGCAGCGCCGAGACCATGCTGTTGGGTGCCGAAACCGTGCGCCCGCTGATCCGCCGCCTGGTGCCCGAGGCCGAGTTCGTCGGCCGGCCGCGTTTTTCCACGCTCGCCTTCGCCGGCCACAAGAAGCTCTCGCGGCTGCCCCGCCGCTCAGCAATCGTCGCCTTCTCGGCCACCGACGTCTACGCCATCGCCGAGTTGGTGCGGCGCCAGCGCGGCGGAGCGGCGGTGGTGCTGGGGGCGCTGTCGCCGCGCAGCCGCAACGCCCAAGTCGCCATGTTCGAGGCCGGCGAGGTCGATTACCTGGTGGCCACCGACGCCATCGGCATGGGCTTGAACCTCGATCTCGACCATGTCGCCTTCGCCAAGCTACGGAAGTTCGACGGCCGCCGCCTGCGCACCCTCTATGCCCCCGAGATCGCCCAGATCGCCGGCCGCGCCGGGCGCCACATGAGCGACGGCAGCTTCGGCACCACGGCCGAAGCCGGCGAGTTGGAGCCTGGCGTCGTCGAGCGCGTCGAGGGACACCGCTTCCGGGCGCTGCGCACGCTGCACTGGCGCAATTCGGCGCTCGACTTCCGATCGCTGGGCGCTTTACGGGCCAGCCTCGAGGCGCCGCCCGAGGAGGGTCTCCGCAAGATCCTGCAGCCGGCCCGCCTGGCCGTCGACGAAGTGGCGCTGGAGACCCTGGCCAAGGATGAAGAAATCGCCAAACGGGCGCGCGGCCGGGCCGCCGTCAGGCTGCTCTGGGAGGTCTGCCAGATCCCCGACTTCCGCAAGACCCTGGCCGAGGAGCACGCTGCGCTGCTGGGCCGCATCTTCGGCCACCTCAGCGGACCCGGGGAAAGCCTGCCCAACGACTGGGTGGCGGCCCAAGTCGACCGCCTCGACCAGAGCGCCGGCGACATCGACACCCTGTCGGCCCGCATCGCCCACATCCGCACCTGGACCTACATCTCCCATCGCCAGGGCTGGACCCGCGACGCCGGGCACTGGCAGCAGCGCACCCGGGCCATCGAGGATCGGCTATCGGATGCCTTGCACGAGCGCCTGACCCAACGCTTCGTCGATCAGCGCACGGCCGCCCTGGTGCGCCGGCTGAAGGACCGCGAGCCCTTGCTGGGCAGCGTCTCGGCGGCCGGCGAGGTGCTGGTCGAGGGTCACCAGGTGGGGCGCCTGGAAGGCTTTCGCCTGGCCCTCGAGGAAGCCCACGGCAACAGCCTCGAGGCCCGCGCCGTGCGCTCGGCGGCGTTGCGCATCGTGGGCCGCGAGACGGCGCTGAGGGCGCGGCGCCTGGCGGCCGCGCCCGACGCCGACTTCGCCCTGGAGAGCAGCGGCCTGTTGCTCTGGCAGGGTGCGCCGGTGGCCCGCCTGGGGCCGGGGCGCGAGCCGGCCCGGCCGGCCCTCGAGCTGCTGCTGGGCGAACTCGACGGCAACGCCAGCCGGTCCGTGGAAAAACGTCTGACAGGCTGGCTGCGGGACCACCTGAGGCGCTACCTGGGACCGCTCCTGGGCTTGGCCGGGCTCGAGCTTTCGGCGCCGGGCCGGGGGCTGTGCTTTCAGCTCGGCGAAGCCCTGGGGGCGCTGCCGCGCAGCCAGGTGGCGGCCCAGGTGAGCGCCCTCAAGCCCGCCGAGAGAGCCAGGCTTAGGGCCGCCGGTCTGCGCATCGGTGCCTTTGCCGTCTTCCTGCCGGCGCTCCTCAAGCCCCGGCCAGCGGCGCTTTGTTGTCTGCTCTGGGCCATTCACCAGGGATATCGGGAGCCGCCGGCGGTGCCGGCGCCAGGCCTGGTCTCGCTGCCCATCGAGGCGGCCCAACCGGCCGGCTTCTACGCCGCCGCCGGCTTTTTCCCCTGCGCCAGCCGCGCCGTGCGCATCGACATGATCGAAAAACTCGCCGCTACGGTGCGCCGGCTGGCCCGGGCCGGACCGGTGGCGTCCAACCACGAACTGTTGTCGCTGGTGGGCTGCCAGCGCCGGGAGTTCGCCGCCATCATGCGGAACATCGGCTACCGCGCCCGGGGCCAGGGCGAGGACCAGAGATTCGTTTTCACGGGGCCGGCAAAACCGCGGCGACGGAACCCACGCCGCGGCTCCCCGGCGTCCGCCGACTCACCGTTCGCGGCGCTGGGCGAGCTGCGGGTGAAAACCAAGCAATCATGACCCGGGGGGAAATGCAGCCTAGCCTGCGCCTTGACCGTTGGCTCTGGTTCGCGCGCTTTTTCAAGAGCCGCGCCATCGCCAGCCGGCTCTGCGCCGCCCGGCGCGTGCGGCTCAATGGTCGGGTGGTGGCCAAGGCCAACCAGCAGGTGCGGCCCGGCGACGTGCTGACCTTTCCCCAGGCCCGCAACATCCGGGTGGTACGCCTGGTGGCGCTGGGCAGCCGCCGCGGCCCGGCCGCCGAGGCCCAGGGGCTCTATGAGGATCTTGATCCCGTGGATCTTGATCCCGCGGCTCTCGAGCCGGCGCTGGCCGAAGCCGTTCCGGCCCAGCCCGCCGGCCTCACCCGCGAGCCCGGAACGGGCCGCCCCACCAAGGCCCAGCGCCGTGCCATCGACCGCCTGCGCGAACAACATTAGCTAACGCGTTGCAAGGGGCCGGCGGCATGTGATAGGCAAGCCGCCACAGTGTTTTTCGTGGAATTTCGTGCGGCGGGCCCATGATCAATCGCATCAAAGCTTTGTTCGAGGCCGTGGATGAAGGTGCCGGGACGGCGGCGCCCGGCCCCGGCGTCGACGGCCGGCAACTGGCGGCGGCTACCCTGATGGTCGAGGCGGCCTGCCTCGACGGCAGTTTCGATACCGCCGAACGCCACACCATCGGCGCGCTGCTGGGTGGACATTTCGGGCTCACGGAAGAGGAATCCGCCACCTTGATGAGTGAGGCCGAGCAAGCCCAGGACGAGGCCAATCACCTGCTCCGCTTCACCCGTGCCATCAAGGAAAGCTATGCCCCGGAGGAACGCGTCGAGCTCATCGAGATGCTCTGGGAGGTGGCCTACGCCGACGGCATTTTGCACGACTACGAGGCCAACCTCTTGCGTCGCATCGGCGGCTTGATATATGTCTCGGATCGCGAACGCGGCGCCGCCCGGCGGCGCGTCGTGGCCCGGCTCGGGCTGGCGGACGAGCCGCCGTCCCGCCAGCACTAAAAGCTTTGGGAAGTAACCGCCAGTAGTCCCCAAGGGGAGACCAGCATGACCTACATCGTCATCGACGGCTGCATTAAGTGCAAATACATGGACTGCATCGAGGTGTGTCCGGTGGATTGCTTCTATGAGGGGGAGAACATGCTGGTCATTCACCCCGACGAATGCATCGACTGCGGCGTCTGCGAGCCCGAATGTCCCATCGAGGCGATCAAGCCCGACACCGACGACGGCATCGAGCGCTGGGTCCAGATCAACCAGGAATACGCCGAAAAGTGGCCCAATATCACCCGCAAGGGAGAGCCACCCGAGGATCGCGAGGAGTGGAAGGAAGTCCCCAACAAGTTTGAAGAGCATTTCAGCGAGAATCCCGGAACCGGAGATTAAACCGCTTTAGGATTTCCCCTGACCATCCAGGCCCGCCGAGAGCTAGCCACAAAGACGCCGCAAGCAGCAAGGGCTTCATCGGGTTAACGATTTCGCACTGCACCCTGTATTTTGCACGTGCGATATGGTAATATTGTTGCGGTCACAAGCATTGACATGGCTTTTCGACTGGCCGGCTGGCACGAGAACGGCGCTACCGGCTTTTTTGTAAGAGAGTGAGGCAATGGCGAAGAGCAGCGATTTCAAGACCAACGACTATGTGGTTTATCCCACCCACGGCGTCGGCAAGATCACCGGCGTCGAGGAACAGGAGATCTCCGGCACCAAGCTGAAGCTTTTCGTGATCAATTTCGAGAAAGACAAGATGATCCTGCGGGTGCCCACCGGCAAGGCCAAGACCAGCGGCATGCGGCGCCTGTCGACGCCGCAAAAGATGGCCTCGGCGATCACCACGCTGAAGGGCCGGGCTCGCGTCAAGCGCACCATGTGGAGCCGTCGAGCCCAGGAATACGAGGCCAAGATCAACTCGGGCGACCCGGTTTTCATCGCCGAGGTGATCCGCGATCTGCACCGCTCCTCCAACCACCCCCATCAGTCCTACAGCGAGCGCCAGATCTACGAAGCCGCCATGGCCCGCCTGGCCCGTGAACTGGCGGCCGTCGAGAAAATCGACGAGGACGCCGCCACCGAGCGCCTGGAGGGCGTGCTGGCGGCAGCCTGAGACGGCGCCGAGCGCCGCCGGATACTTGGCGGCAAAGGGATGCTATCATGCGGCAGGGTTAACACCCTGCCGTTTTGATTCAGGACCCCCGCATGGCCCTCCCCGACGACAGCATCTACGCCACGTTGAGCGCCACGCAGCGGGTCTGGGCGGTGGGTGCCATTCGGGGCCAGACCGAGCGCCTCGAGGCCTTGCATACTGAGCTCGAAAAACGCTTCGAGCGCTACGACCGGCTGGTCTATCTGGGCAACTTCCTGGGCTTTGGCGACGACGTCGGCGGCACCATCGACGAGTTGTTGCGCTTTCGCCGCACGTTGCTGGCGCGGCCCGCCATGATTCCGGCCGACATCGTCTTCCTGCGCGGCGCCCAGGAGGAAATGTGGCGCAAGCTATTGGAACTGCAGTTCGCGCCGAACCCCGGCGAAGTGCTGACTTGGATGCTCGATCAGGGCGTCAGCGCCACCCTGGCGACTTATGGCGGCCGGCCCGAAGAGGGGCACGGCCGTTGCCGCGAAGGCGCCATGGCCATTACCCGCTGGACGGTGCAACTGCGCGCCGCGGTCCATGACCGGCCCGGCCACGACGAGTTGCTGGGGGCGCTGAAACGTCTCGCCTTCACCCAGGGCGGCGAATTGCTCTTCGTCGCCGCCGGCCTCGATCCCAGCCGGCCGCTCAGCGAACAGGGCGACACCCTGTGGTGGGGGTCGGGCTACTTCGCCGCCATCGAGGCTCCCTATGCCAACTTCGCGCGCGTCGTGCGCGGTCACGACAGGGGGCAAAAAGGTCTCGAGATGGGCGGCGTCACGGCGACCTTGGATGGCGGCTGCGGTTTCGGCGGCAACCTCAATGCCGCCTGTTTCACCCTCGACGGCAAGCCCGCTGACTGGATTCAGGTATAAGCAACCGTCACTTCCGCTTCGGCGGCCACCGGCTCACGCTTTCGTTATCGCCCGCAAAGGGCTGAAAGCCCTCTTTTAAAAGGGCCTTCTCGACTCTTTTTCGGACTCGGGCGACAGGCCTATTGACAACGCTTCTTAGATCAATTCTAATTTTAACCCGACTAACGATGTCGACTACTTTTGCGGCCGGAGGGGGACCCGGCCGGTAGCAGGACGGAGTAGCGAAATGGGTTATATCGACACACCGCAGACCCAGCAGGCCAACCGCCGTTTCATCAAGGCGGCCATGAGCATCCCGCTGTTGCAGCGCGAGCACGAATTGGACCTGGCCCGACGCTGGCGCGAAGAGGGCGACCGGAAGGCGCTTCATGATCTGGTCTCACCGTATCTGCGCCTGGTCATCAGTACGGCGTCGCGCTTTCGCAGCTACGGCCTGCCGATCGGCGATCTCTTGCAAGAGGGCAATGTCGGCCTGATGCAGGCGGCGGCGCGTTTCGAGCCCGAGCGCCAGGTGCGTTTCTCGACCTACGCCAGTTGGTGGATCCGCTCGTCGATGCAGGAATTCATCCTGCGCAACTGGTCGATCGTGCGCACTGGCACCACGGCGGCCCAGAAGTCGCTGTTCTTCAATCTGCGGCGCCTGCGCGCCCGTATCGATGGCAGCGGCGAATACATGGACGCCGCGGGCAAGCAGTTCATCGCCGACCAGCTGCGCGTGCCGCTGCGCGACGTCGAGGTCATGGAATCGCGGCTTACCGGCCACGACAAGTCGCTCAACGCCAGCGTCGGCGAGAGCGGCGATAGCGAATTGCAGGACCTGATGCCGGCCCAGGGCCCCGACCCGGAAGAACTGGTGGCCGAGGCCCGCGACGCCGCCACCCGGGCGCTCTGGCTGAGCGACGCCGTGGCCGAGCTCAGCCCGCGCGAGCAAACCATCATCCGTGAGCGCCGGCTGCAGGAAGATTCACCGACCCTCGAGGCCTTGGGCGGCCGCCTCGGCATCAGCAAGGAACGGGTGCGCCAGATCGAACAGGAGGCCCTGGCCAAGCTCAAGACAACCATCAGCGAACGCGTCGGCGACCCCGTCGCCGTGGGCCTGTTGGTGGGGTAGTTATTTTGTCGCTCACGGCGGATTCTTGTCGCTCACGGCGGCTCCGCTTCGCTCCGCTGCCTGCGCGGGCGCGCCGCAGTAGCGGCGGGTCGCGGTCGCTCCCGTTGCACCAAAACCAAACAACAAAAAGTGGTGACAGGCCCCGCTTTTCTGTGGCGGCGGCACTAAGCCGCCCCCCGAATGGGGCTAAGGGATGCACACATCGAGTAGTTGACGTTCCGGTCATGCCCGGCACCGGCTGGGCTGTGGAAAAGCCTTGTAG
>JASLXG010000122.1 GCA_030740435.1 Alphaproteobacteria bacterium
GAATGTTTTGATGACGGACAGTGTGCCGTTTACCCCTTGTTTGCAGTATTGCCGCAAAACCGGCGGTTTTCAAGGGTGCGGGAGTGAACCGTTCTCGCTCATGGATTTCTGCCTCATCTTCGTTCCCTTCGGTCAATACGATGAGCCAGAAATCCTCCGTTACGCAATTACCTCAATGTGTCCCAAGGGCGCTGACGTTAGACACAAACAGACTAACTTAGGATGTGGTACAAACCTTGGGGGCAGGTCACGATTGCCGTCATCGACAGTGTCGTCATACGCGTGTCCAAGACCTATCCCGCCTATCTCGGCAGCTACCAGCGCTTTGACGTGGTGCGGCGCTACGCCGACGGTTTCGCCAACCTCTTCCTGCTCGGCCGCAACGGCATGCATCGCTACAACAACCAGGACCACTCCATGCTGACGGCGATGACGGCGGTGGACAACATCCTGGCCGGCATCGATGACCGCGAGAACATCTGGAACGTCAACGCCGAGGCCGAATACCACGAGGAAAAGTAGGCCGTGAGCAAGGCAACCCTACCCGGCCCCCAGATCTCACCCGGCGCCGCCCGTTGGATCCCGCTGCTGCTGTTGCTGGTGGTGCACGCGATGCTGCTGTGGAACGATCCGGCGCCGCTGGTCCGTGGTGCGCTGCGCGGCACCGACGGCTACATGCGGCTGGTGCGGGTCGAGGCGCTATGGCAGGAGGGCGACTGGTACAACACTGTATTGCGCCGTTCCAACACGCCCTATGGCGAACGCCAGCACTGGACGCGGCCGCTGGACGTGCTGCTGATCGCCGGGGCGGCGCCGCTGGAGCCCTTGCTGGGCCGGCGCCAGGCGCTCTACTGGTGGGGCGTGGCCATCAGTCCGCTGCTCCATGTTCTCACGCTCCTGGCCTTTGTCTGGGCGCTGTGGCCGCTGCTCGGGGCCGGTACGGCCTATGGTGCCCTCTTGTTCGTCCCCCAGCCGGCCATGCTGGCCTACTACGCCGCCGGGCGGCCCGACCACCACGGCCTGATCGGGCTTTTTTTCGTGCTGCTGGTAGGTCTGTCGCTGAGGCTGCTGGGCCAACGGCCGCGGCTCGCTCACGGCGTACTGGCCGGACTGGCGGCGGCGGCGCTGCTCTGGGTCAGCGTCGAGGGCTTGCTGCTGGTCGGCCTGGTATTGCTGGCGCTGGGCATCTGCTGGCTGCAGCGCGGCCCGCCGTTGACACCGCCGAATCTGGCCCTGGCTGCGGCCCTGGCGCTCGGCGTGGCGCTGGCTCTGGCCTTGGAGTTCCCGCCGGCCGGGCTATTGGCACAGGAGGCCGACCGGCTTTCCTTCCTGCACTTCCTGCCGCTGGCCTCTGTCGCCGTCTTCTGGCGCGGCGTCAGCCTGATCGAGGCGCGCACGAATTGGGCTGCGGCGCTTTCGGGCCGTGCCGGCGTGGCCCTGGCGGGGGCGCTGTTGGTGCTGCTTGCCACCTGGTTGTTTGTGCCCAAGTTGTTGCAGGGCCCGCACGCCGACGTAGCGCCGAGGGTGGTCGAGGTGTGGTTTCGCAAGGTCAGCGAGGTGCGGCCGCTGCTGCTTGCCGCCCAGCCGCTCAAGTCGGCCCGCGAGGTGCTGTTCTTCCTGGGCCCGGCGCTGCTGGCCGTGCCCTTCGTAGTCTTCCTGGTGCGTTCAAGCGAGGGTGCGCGGCGCCACCAGTGGCTGTTCGTGGCCGGCGGGCTTACGCTCTTTGTGCCCCTGGCGCTCTACCAGGCGCGTTGGGCCACCTTCGCCGAGATCTTCGTGGTACCGGCCTACGCTGCCCTGGTTCTGGCGGTGCTGGCCCGGCTCGACCGCCTGCAGACCAGCGCCAATCTCCTGCGCGCCCTGACCCGGGCCCTGACGGTCGTGCTGTTCGCGGTCTGGGCCTTGCTGGCTGCTGTCTTCCTGCACGGCCTGGAGCGGGGCTCCAAGGGCGAGGTGGCGGCGGCCGAACGCGCCAAGTGCCCGATCGGCCGCATGAGCCGGTTCCTGGGTGCGGGCGGGCTGGCCAAGCCGCCCCGGCGCATCCTCAGCTTCGTCTTCCTCGGGCCCGAGATCCTCTACCGCACGCCGCACCACGTGGTGGCCACGCCCTACCATCGCAACAGCGCCGGCATCCTCGACACCTACGATGCCCTGAAGGCCGTCGACGATGCCAAGGCCCGCGCTATCGTCAGGCGCCGGCAGATCGACTGGCTGCTGATCTGCAGTAAAGGCAAGGAGCAGCGCTGGTACCGGGGGCGGGGGGGCGACGAGACGCTGTTCGATCGCCTCAAGGCCCGGCGGCCGCCGGCTTGGCTGGTGCCGCTGAAGCTGCCCGACGAGCTATCCGCCTTCGGGCTCTATGCCGTCGATCCGGAGTGAGGCGGTGAGGGCCATTCCCGCTACATCATCGCCTGGAAGCTCTGCACCACC
The DNA here is from genome assembly GCA_030740435.1 of Alphaproteobacteria bacterium. NCBI lineage: Bacteria > Pseudomonadati > Pseudomonadota > Alphaproteobacteria > Alphaproteobacteria bacterium. The sequence continues at coordinate 2,431 of JASLXG010000122.1, forward strand.
ATGAAGACCGACGACGTAACGGCAACACTGAAGCTGGCGTTGCAGGCATCAGGCTGCGATCGCGCCAAGATCGCCCACAAGCCGAGGTTGCTCAGCGACAAT
>JASLXG010000123.1 GCA_030740435.1 Alphaproteobacteria bacterium
GCTCACTGGTCTGCCCGGCCCGCCGGTTCTCGGGTCCACCCGGCACACCCCGCCAAACCCCCCTGGGCCCCGCTACAGCGGCGCCCGAAGGGTCGCCCCCAGCTGCGCGCCCGCTACGGAAAAGACCGAAGCGCGTAGTACCACTACGCTCGTCGGTCTTTTCCTTCCGGATCGCATCACCTGGGGGCGACGCAGGCCGTGACCCGGTGAGAAATGCGGGGTAACGATGCCGACGAGATCTGGCATTACTACGCCGGTGCCGTCCTCGAGCTTCGCCTCAGTGCCGACGGCGGTAGCGTCGACGAGCACTTGCTGGGATCCGAGGTGGCGGCCGGCCAGCGACCCCAGATCCTGGTGCCGTTGGGTTGTTGGCAGGCGGCCCGAAGCCTGGGAGCCTGGACGCTGGTGGGCTGCACCGTGGCGCCGGCTTTCGAATTCGCCGCCTTCGAAATGGCCCCACCGGGCTGGCAGCCGGGCCGCAAGACGGCATCCTGAAGCGCTTCCCTTGGCAGCGCCATCGGGTGTAGGTTGGCTTGGCGCCGTCAAGGCGCATGATACCGCATTGGTGTTCATCGACATGACTTGCCCCGCCTTGGAGCGGGGCGCTTTTTTCGCCGGGTTTGGCAGGGCTCGGGGGTTGGGCAAATCTCGCAACCGGGGCGGCAACAGGGAACCAGCCATGTCCAAGGGCAGGGAAAAGCGCAAGGATGAGCGCCAGGAGGTATCGCTCCCGGCCAAGATTACCTGGGCCGGGGGCGAGGTTTCGTGCCAGGTGCTCAACATCTCGCTGGGTGGGGCCAAGATCGAGGCCCAGGAGGAACTCGACAAGCAAGCCGAGATCAAGCTCACCTTAGCCGGTTTCGGCGGCATTGACGGCCGGGTGGTTTGGCGCCAGGCCAAGTTCCACGGCCTGCAGTTCAAGGGTGATCGCGAAGAGATCGGTGAGATTTTGCTGGCCGTCGCGACTTACCGCTCCAAATAACGGCACCTGGGCGGCGATCGGGAACAGGGCATGGCTTGATTCCCGGCGCCGTCTGCACCATGGTCCTGGGCGGCCCGGCAGACGAGCAATACAAAGTCGGCCCCAGTGGGGCCAAGCGACCATAGACAGCAAGAAGAAGTAGGGAAAATCATGGGCGATATGCGTTACGAAGCTCCGGACTCGCTGGATCAGGCAGTGGCCTTGTTGGCCGCCGCCGACGGCCAGGCCCGGGTGTTGGCCGGCGGCACCGACCTTTTGGTGCAGCTGCGTTCCGGCCTGATAGAGCCCGGCCTGGTGGTCGACATCAAGAAAATCGACGAAATGCGCGGCATCAATGAGGAAGCCGAGGGCTGGCGCCTGGGCGCCGCCGTCACGGGCGCCGAGGTCGGCGAGCACGCCGCCCTGAAAAGCGCTTGGCCCGGCGTCTCTGAGGCCATCGAGCTGATCGGCTCGACCCAGGTCCAGGGCCGGGCCACCGTCGGCGGCAACCTTTGCAACGCCTCACCGGCTGCCGACAGTGTGCCGGCGATGATCGCCGCCGGCGCCCGCGCCAGCATCGCCGGACCCAAGGGCCGGCGCGAGCTGGCGGTCGAGGAGCTGGCCACCGGCCCCGGCCAGACGGCCCTCGAGCAGGGCGAGATTGTGGTCTCGCTGCTGCTGCCCAAGGCGCCGGCAGGCACGGGCGACGCCTACTTGCGCATGATCCCGCGCACCGAGATGGATATCGCCATCGTCGGTGCCGGCGTCTGCCTGACCATGGACAGCGACAGCTGCGCCGCCGCCCGGGTGGCGCTGGGGGCGGTGGCCGAAACCGCCTTGCTGGTGCCCGCGGCGGCCGAAGCGCTGGTCGGATCAAACCTCGACGAGGCCGCCATGGCGGCCCTGGCGGCGGCCGCCAGCGCCGCCTGCCGGCCCATCGACGACAAGCGTGGCAGCAAGGAATACCGCATCAAGGTGGCCGGGGTTATGGCCTGCCGGGCGGCCCGGACGGCCCGTCAGCGGGCTCAGCAGTAGGCGAGTCGGGAGCACAACAGAATGGCCAAATATCACGTTACCACCACCATCAACGGCGACGCCGTCGAGTTTCTCTGCGAGCCCGAGCAGACGCTGCTGGACGTGCTCAGGGACGAGCTCTATCTCACTGGCAGCAAGGAAGGCTGCGCCACCGGCGACTGCGGTGCCTGCTCGATCACGCTCGACGGCCGCCTGGTCTGTTCCTGCCTGGTGCTGGGCGTCGAGGCCGAGGGCCGCAGCGTCGAGACCATCGAGGGCATGGCCGACGGTGACCAGCTGCATCCCTTGCAACAGAAGTTCCTCGACCATGCGGCGCTGCAGTGCGGCGTTTGTACGCCAGGCGTGCTGGTGGCGGCCAAGTCGCTGTTGGAGAAGAATCCCGATCCCAGCGAGACCGAGGTGCGCTACTGGCTGGCCGGCAACCTCTGCCGTTGCACCGGCTACGACAAGATCATTCGCGCCGTGCTCGACGCGGCCGCCGAAATGCGGGGGGCCTAGCCATGAACGACGCAGCCCACGGCGAGTACAAATGGATCGGCACGCGGCCGCCCCGGCCCGACGGCGTCGACAAGGTCACGGGACGGGCCAAATTCGGCGCCGACACGGCGCTGCCCAACATGTTGGTGGGCGCTGTGTTGCGCAGCCCCCATGCCCACGCCAAGATCAAGTCGATCGACATCTCGAAGGCCGAGGCGGTGCCCGGCGTCAAGGCCGTGGTGAGCCGCGACGACTTCCAGGACATGCCTTCCGAGATGGTGCCGGCGGGCGAGATGATGGTCAATTACCGCGACATGGTGCGCAACGTCATGGCCCGCGAAAAGGTGCTCTACGACGGCCATGCCGTGGCCGCCGTGGCCGCCACCAGCGCCTCGGTCGCCAGGCGGGCGCTGAAGCTGATCGAGGTCGATTACGAGGTGCTGCCCCACGTCATCGACGTCATGGCGGCCATGAAGCCCGACGCGCCGCTGCTGCATGACGACATCTTCACCGAAGGCGTCGAGCCGGTGCCCGACAAGGCTTCCAACGTGGCCAAGCGCATCGAGATCGGCTTTGGCGATATGGCAGCCGGCTTCGAAGCCGCCGCCGAGGTTATCGAGCGCGAGTTCGACACCCAGCCCGTGCACCAGGGCTACATCGAGCCCCACGCCTGCCTGGCCGACGTCAGCGAGGACGGCCAGGCCGAGCTCTTCTGCTCCACCCAGGGCCAATACCTGGTGCGGGCGCACTGTGCCCGGCTCTTGGGCATGGATGTCTCGCGGCTCCGCGTCACGGCGTCGGAGATCGGCGGCGGCTTCGGCGGCAAGACCGTGGTCTACATCGAGCCCGTGGCGCTGGCGCTCTCGCGCAAGGCCTGCCGGCCGGTCAAGCTGGTGATGAGCCGCGACGAGGTGTTCCGGGCCAGCGGCCCGACCTCGGGGGCCCACGTGCGGATCAAGCTGGGGGCCGCCAAGGACGGCACCATCACGGCCGCCGAGGCCGAGCTTTTCTACCAGGCCGGCGCTTTCCCGGGCTCCTCGGTGCAGCCCGCCGCCATGTGTGCCTTCGCGCCCTACGCCCTCGAGGCGGTCAACGTGGTGGGCTGGGACGTGGTCTCGAACCGGCCCAAGATCTCCGCCTACCGGGCCCCGGGGGCGCCGATTTCGGTCTATGCCGTGGAGTGCGTACTCGACGAGATGGCCGCCAGGCTGGGCCTCGATCCCGTTGATTTCCGGCTCAAGAACGCCGCCAAGGAAGGCACAAAGGCGGCCTACGGCCCCAAGTTCGGGCCCATCGGCATGATCGAATCACTGGAGGCGGCCAAGGCCCACGCCCATTACCAGGCGCCCTTGGGGCCCAACCAGGGCCGCGGCGTGGCCTCGGGCTTTTGGTTCAACATCGGCGGCGAGACCTGCGTCTCGCTCAACCTGAACGAGGACGGCACGCTGAATTTGCTGGTCGGCACTCCCGACATCGGCGGCTCGCGGGCCTCCATGGCCATGATGGCGGCCGAGGAGCTGGGCGTCGATATGGCTGACATCCAGACCATGATCGGCGACACCGGCTCGCTCGGTTTCAACTTCCTCTCGGCCGGCAGCCGCACCACCTTCTCCACCGGCATGGCTACCGTCGAGGCGGCCCGCACGGTAATCGAGGAGCTGCGCCGCCGGGCCGCCAAGATCTGGGAGATCGACGTAGACGCCGTGGTCTGGGAGCAGGGCTCGGCCAAACCGGCCGGCAGCAACGCCGGCGAGTTCGAGCCGCTGAGCATCGCCGAGCTGGCCAAGCAGGCCGGCGCCACCGGCGGTCCCATCGCCGGCCACGCCGAGATCAACGCCCAGGGCGCGGGGCCCAGCCTGGGCACCCAGATCGTCGACGTCGAGGTGGATCCGGAAACCGGCGGCATCACGGTGCTGCGCCATACCGTGATTCAAGACGCCGGCAAGGCCATTCACCCGGCCTACGTCGAGGGCCAGTACCAGGGCGGTGCGGCCCAGTGCATCGGCTGGGCGCTGAATGAGGAATACGTCTACGGCGAGGACGGCCGGCTGCAGAACCCGGGCTTTCTCGATTACCGCATCCCGGTGGCCTCGGACCTGCCGATGATCGACACCGTCATCATCGAGGTGCCCAACCCGAGCCATCCCTACGGCGTGCGCGGGGTCGGCGAAACGCCGATCATTCCCGGCATCGCCGCCGTGGCCAATGCGGTGTCGGGCGCCTTGGGCATCCGGCTCAGCCAGATCCCGATGTCGCCGCCGCGGGTGCTGAAGGCCATCGAGGAGGCGGGCTGAGGGCGCCGGGCGGGGGGCGCGGGGAATGCCATGGCCCGGGTGGTGCTGACGGCCAACTTCGCCCTCTACACCGGGGGCGAAAGCGAGCTGGAGTTGGAGGCCGAGAGCATCCGCCAGCTCTTGCGCCGTCTGGGCCGGCGCTTTCCCGACCTGGCGCCGCACCTGGAGCAGGGTCTGGCGGTGGCGGTGGACGGCCAGATCTATCAGGACGACTGGTTCCAACCCCTGGCGCCGGACAGCGAGGTCCACATTTTGCCGCAGATCGCCGGCGGTTGACCGGCGGCAGGTAATTTGCGACTTTTTGCCAGGGCCGGCGGCGGCCTCGGCGCAGCTTAGACTTGGTTCCCGGAATTACCATGCCCTACTGTATTTGCATGAGCTGCGGTGACGAGAAGGACAATGTTTTCGCGCCCTGCGGACGTTGCGAGCACAGCCTCAAGAACATGCACGAGGTGGCCTACGCGCTGGGCCTCAGCGAGCGCTACACCCAGCGCCAGGAGCTCGACGAGTTTCGCGCCCAGATCCGGCGCGGCGAGGCGCCCAAATTCGGCGCCAGCAAATGGCAGAAACTGGTCACCGCGGCCGCCGGCACCAAGGCCGACGAGATCCTCGAGCTGGAAGACGCCCCGGAGACCGGTGTGACCCAGCCGACTTCGCTGTTGGGCATGCTATTCGGAAAAAAATAACCCCATCGGCGGCCGAGGATTAGCCCCTTTGGCAGCGACGATTTGCCTGTTGCCTCGGGGCCGGCTAAGCTGGCGGTGGTGGCGGTCCGGTCAAGAGATCGCGCCTCACGGGGGACAAGGCGGGCATGCTCGGGCTTTCGAAAAGGAAACCGGTCGCGGGCGCTGCGCGGGACGCGGTGGCGCCGTTCCTGCCCTGGTCCGAGAAGTACCGTGTCGGCAACGAAGCCATCGATAACGACCACCACCGGCTGTTCGAGCTGATCAATCAATTCCATGCCGCCGTCCATGGCGGCCAGGCGCCGCGCGTCGTCAAGGCCACGCTGGAAGAGTTGTTGGATTACGTCCGCCAGCACTTCGATCGCGAGGAAAAGATCATGGCGCTGGCCCGCTATCCCGATCTCGCCCGCCACAGGGAAATGCACGCGCGCCTGCGCCGCGCTGTCGCGGCGACCGAGATGAGCTACCAGGTGGCGGCGCGGATTTTCGACTTCACGAGCTTCCTGAGCTTTCTGCAAAGCTGGCTGACCAAGCACATTCTCGTTGAAGACCGCAAATTCGCGGATTTCGCCGGCCAATCCTAGAACTGCACGCCCCGGGTCAGGGCGCCGTCGACCTTGAGGTTGGTGCCGGAGATGTAACTGGCGGCCGGGCTGGCCAGGAAGACGGCGGCGGCGGCCACTTCCTGGGGGCTGCCCATGCGGCCCATGGGGTTCATGGCCAGTGCCGCGGCGTGGATATCCGGTTCGTTGAGCTCGCGCTGGTGCCACACCCCGCCCTCGAAATAGATGGTGCCCGGCGACACCGTGTTGACGCGGATGCCGCTCTCGGCCAGGGCCGATGCCTGGCTGGCGGCATAGTTGATGAGGCCGGCCTTGAGGGCGTTGTAGGCCCGCACGCCGCCGAAGTACTCGATGCCGGCGATGCTCGAGATGGCAACGATGGCGGCGCTTTCGGATTCCTCCAAAAATGGCAGCGCCGCCTCGACGGTGCGCACCGTGCCCAAAAGGTCGATCTCGAAGTTCGCGCGCCAGGCTTCCTCGCCGGCTGCCGCGCCCATCGCGCTGACGTTGGCCACCACCACGTCGAGGCCGCCCAGCTCGCCCGCGGCACTTTCGATCCAGGCTTTCAGGGCCGGCCCGTCGGCCACGTCGACGGCGCTGCCGATGGCCGTGACGCCTTGGCCGGCGAGCTCGGCCACGACTTCCTGCAGCGGCCCATCGTTGCGGGCGCAGATGGCGATGTCGGCGCCTTCGCCGGCCAGCCCCTCGGCGATGGCCCGCCCGATGCCCCGGCTTGCGCCGGTGACCAGGGCCTTCTTGCCCTGCAATCCGAGATCCATATAGCTGCTCCCGATTATGTTTCACCGGGCAGAATAGGGCGGCCGGCCCGCCGCCGCCAGCGCCGCCGCGCCGCGGCACGGCAATCGGTCGACAAGAAAAAAGCCAAGGCTTTGATTCAATTCGAGTTTCAAATCGAGTTCAGCGCTGAATTCGATTTCCGACCGGCAACAAAGGCGGCGGTCTGAAATCCTGCCTCGGGGATCGGCGGCGGCAGTCGGCCAGGCAGCCGTGCCCGGAGCCGGAAGCAGCGGCAGGGTACGAGGGCAAGGCATACCATCGGGCCTCAGGTGCCGGAACCCGCGCCAATGCCAATCCATGGCGTCCGGTCCACCAACCGCTGTCGCGTTGACCGACCGGCTGCCGGGGACTACCGTGATCTCCGTCCCGCCATGATCCAGCCCGGCCCGCGCAACCTGATCACCGACGTCGACGGCATCGCCGTGGGCAACGCCGAGGACGTGGGCGCGCGTTCCGGCACCACGGTTGTGCTGCCCAACGAACCGGCGGTGGCGGGTGTCGACGTGCGCGGCGGTGGGCCGGGTACGCGCGAGACCAACCTGATGGACCCGAGCTGCAGCGTCGACGTGGTCGATGCCGTGGTGCTGTCGGGCGGCTCGGCCTTCGGCCTCGATGCCGCCTCGGGGGCCAGCGACTGGCTGCGCGCCCAGGGCCGCGGATTTCCTGTCGGGCCGGTACGGGTGCCCATCGTGCCGGCGGCGATCCTCTTCGATTTGCTCAACGGCGGCGACATCGGCTGGCAGACCCCGCCCTACCGCGAGCTCGGGCGCGCCGCCTGCGAAGCGGCCGGGGTCGATTTCGCGCTGGGCAACGCCGGGGCCGGCCTGGGCGCCACGGCGGCGGACCTGAAGGGTGGCCTGGGCTCGGTCTCGGCCGTCACCGAGGATGGCCTGCAGATGGGCGCCATCGTGGCCGCCAACCCGGCCGGCTCGGCGGTCATCCCGGGTTCATCGAGCTTCTGGGCCTGGCCCTTCGAGCGCGACGGCGAGCTTGGCGGCCAGCAGCCCCCGGCCGCGGCCGAGCTTAGCGCCGAACACGATTTCGTCAGCGCCTTGGGCGCCAACACCACCATCGGCGTGGTGGCCACCAATGCGCGCCTCGACAAGGCCCAGGCCGGGCGCCTGGCCATCATGGCCCAGGACGGCCTGGCCCGCGCCATCCGGCCGGTTCACACGCCTTTCGATGGCGACAGCATATTCGTCTTGGCCACCGGCAGCATCGATCTGCCCCAGCCGGCGGCGCTGGGCCTGGCGCGGATCGGCGGCCTGGCCGCCGACTGCGTCGCCCGGGCCATCGCCCGTGGGGTTTATTTGGCCGACGCTTTGGGCGATATTGAGAGCTATAGAACGCGCTATGCCGGTGCTTCCGCCGGCGCCTAAAAAAGACGGGAGGGATCCATGAAGAAATTACTCGCGGCGGCACTTGGCCTGGCATTGGTCATGCCGCTCACGGCCCATGCGGCCAAGGACACGCTGGTGCTCGGCATGCGGCTCGAGCCGCCCGGCCTCGATCCCACCGCCGGCGCGGCGGCGGCCATCAGCCAGATCACGCTCTATAACATCTACGAGGGCCTGACGCGCATCAACGCGCGCGGCGAGGTGGGCCCCGGCCTGGCCACCAGTTGGACCATCTCGGACGACCTCAAAACCTTTACCTTCAAGCTGCGCACGGGCGTCAAGTTCCACGACGGCAGTGCCTTCGACAGCTCCGACGTCAAGTTCACCTTCGAGCGCAACGCCGGCGAAAAGAGCACCAACAAGCGCAAGAAGCGCTTCACCAACATGAAGGCCATCAATGCCTCGGACCCGGCCACCCTGGTCATCACGCTGGAAAAAACCAACCCGCTGTTGCTCTTCCAGATGGGCGAATCGACGGCTATCATCGTGGCCCCCGAGACGGCTGACCAGAACAAGACCCATCCCGTCGGCACCGGGCCCTTCAAGTTCAGCAAATGGACCAAGGGCGATCGTGTGGTGCTGGAGAAAGCCGACACCTACCGCGACTCGGGCGCCATCAAACTGAAGCGCGTGACCTTCAAGTTCGTCGGCGATCCCTCGGCCCAGGTGGCGGCCATGAAGGCCGGCGACGTCGATGTCTTCCCCTACTTCGGCTCGCCCGAAAGTCTGTCCCAGTTCAAGGGCGATGCCCGCTTCGTGGTGCTCGAAGGCACCACCGAGGGCGAGACCATCCTGAGTACCAACAACAAGCACCCCATCCTCAAGGACGTGCGGGTGCGCCGGGCCATCGCCCACGCGCTTGACCGCCAGGCCATCGTCGACGGCGCCATGTTCGGCTACGGCACGCCCATCGGCAGCCATTTTGCGCCGCATCATCCGGCCTATGTCGATCTCACCGGCGCCTATCCCCACGACCCGGCCAAGGCCAAGGCACTGCTGGCCGAGGCCGGGCACCCCAACGGCTTCGAGGTTTCGCTCAAGCTGCCGCCGCCGACCTATGCGCGTCGTGGCGGCGAGATCATCGCGGCTCAGCTGGCCAAGGTCGGCATCACGGCCAAGATCGAGCAGGTCGAGTGGGCCCAGTGGCTGGACGTGGTCTACAAGAAACGCAACTACGGGCTTTCGATCGTCAGCCACGTCGAGCCCAACGACATCAACATCTACGCCCGCAAGAGCTACTACTTCCAGTACGAGAGCCCCGAGTTCAACGCCATCATCGAGAAGGCCGACACCACCGTCGACGTGCAGCAGCGTTACGAGTGGCTGAGAAAGGCCCAACGCAAGCTTTCCGAGGACGCCGTCAACGGCTTCCTCTTCCAGCTCGCCAAGACGGCGGTGTTCCGCAAGGGCCTCAAGGGCATCTGGCAGAACTCGCCGATGTTCGTCAACGACCTGGCCAACGTCTCCTGGCAATAGGGCCCCACGGGGGCCCTATAGTAAGCCCGCCCGGGAAACCGGGCGGGCTCTTTCTTGCCGCATGTGGACGCCCATTAGGCGCGCGTGTAGGCTGGCGGTTTCCAGATATTGAGATCACGGGAGGACGTCATGGCGGAACCGCAATACCTGCGTTTCGGCACCCTCAGCCTGCACGGGGGCCAACACCCCGACCCGACCACCGGGGCCCGCGCGGTGCCGATCTACCAGAGCACCTCGTTCGTCTTTGACGACGTCGACCATGCCGCGGCGCTGTTTAATCTCGAGCGCGCCGGGCACATCTATTCGCGCATCTCGAATCCCACCACGGCGGTGCTGGAGGAACGCCTGGCCGGGCTCGAGGGCGGTGTCGGCACGGTCTGTACGGCCAGCGGCCAGGCGGCGCTCACCTTGGCCGTCCTGACCCTGATGGACGCCGGCAGCCACATCGTCTCCTCGGCCTCGATCTACGGCGGCTCGCATAACCTGTTTACCCATACGCTGCCGCGCTTCGGCATCGAGACCACGTTCGTCGACCCGCGCGATCCGGAGGCTTTCCGCCAGGCCATCCGGCCCAATACGCGCATGCTGTTCGGCGAGACCCTGGGCAACCCGGGGCTCGAGGTCATGGACATCGCCCGGGTCTCGGCCGTGGGGCACGAGCACGGCATCCCGCTGGTGGTCGATAGCACCTTCGCCACGCCCTATCTCTGTCGGCCCATCGACTTGGGCGCCGACCTGGTGATGCATTCGGTGACCAAGTTCCTGGGCGGCCACGGCGTCGCCATCGGCGGTGCCATCATCGACGGCGGCCGCTTCGACTGGGAGGCCTCGGGCCTCTTTCCGACGCTGACCGAGCCTTATGCCGGCTATCACGGCCTCGACTTCGCCGAGGAGTTCGGACCCCAGGCCTTCATCATGCGGGCCCGGGCCGAGGGGCTCAGGGATTTCGGCGCCTGCATGGCCCCGGCCACGGCGTTTTATTTGCTGCAAGGCGTCGAGACGCTGCCCTTGCGCATGGAAAAGCACGTTGCCAACACACGAAAAATAGTAGCCTTCCTAAAGGCTGCCGAGGCCGTCGATTGGGTGGCCTATCCCGAACTGCCCGAACACCCCGATTACGAGTTGGCCAAGAAGGTGCTGCCGCGCGGTGCCGGCTCGATCTTCAGCTTCGGCATCCGCGGCGGGCGTGCGGCCGGCCGGCGCTTCATCGAGGCGGTGCGGCTGTTTTCCCACTTGGCCAACGTCGGCGACGCCAAGTCACTGGTCATCCATCCCGGCAGCACCACCCACCAGCAGATGGACGCGGCGGCGCTCGAGGCGGCCGGTATCGGCGAGGAACTGGTGCGGCTCTCGATCGGGCTGGAGGATCCCGACGACCTCATCGACGACCTGGGCCGGGCCCTTAGAGCCTCGCAGAAGTCTTAGGAACCAAAATATGGAACTACAGGTCGACGGCAAAACGGTCTTCTATGGCAGTGGCGGACGCGAGCCCGATCCTGGCCAACCCTCCGTGGTCTTCATCCATGGCGCTGGCGCCGACCACACCGCCTGGGTGCTGCAGACGCGTTATTTCGCCCACCACGGGCGCAACGTGCTGGCCATCGATCTGCCCGGCCACGGCCGCTCGGAGGGTCCGGCCATCGACACCATCGGCGGTCTGGCCGATTGGCTGATGACACTGTTGGACGCGGCGGGCATCGAGAAGGCCGCCGTGGTGGGCCACAGCATGGGCTCTATGGTGGCGCTGGAAGCGGCGGCGCGGGTGCCGGAACGGATCTGGGCCATCGCACTGCTGGGCACCAGCATCCCCATGGCGGTGAGCGACGGCCTGTTGGCGGCGGCCCTGGCCAACGACCCGGCGGCCTTCGACATGATCACCATCTGGGCCCACGGCGAAGCGGCCCAGATTGGCCGCCACAAAGTGCCCGGCCTGTGGATGACCGGCAATGGGCTGAGGCTGCTGGAACGCTCGCAACCGGGCGTGCTGCACACCGACCTCAAGGCCTGCAACGACTACCGGGACGGCTTGGCGGCGGCGGCCAAGGTGACTTGCCCGGCCATGCTGCTGCTGGGCGACAGCGACCGCATGACACCGGCCAAGGCGGCCCGGCCGTTGGCCGAGGCCATAACAGGCGTTGAGACCGTGGTGCTGCCGCGCTGTGGCCACATTATGTCTGTCGAACAGCCCGACGCCGTACTCGACCACCTGCGGGAGATCGTTTAGCGGCATTGCCAACTACGTCGGGCGAGGGAGGGAAATCCGATGTCGTTCCTGGAATCCGTATCCTATGTCGATCTGATCGGCTATTTCGGCGGTGGCATCACGCTCTGGGGCATCTACCAGAAAACCATGATCCCGTTGCGCGTCGGCGCGGTAATCGGAAATCTGGGTTTCATTGGCTTCGGCCTGCTGGCGGGCAGCTACCCGACGCTGGTGCTGCACGCCGTGCTGTTACCGCTGAATGGCTACCGGCTCTACCAGATGATGCGTCTGGTTCGGGACATCCGCGACTCCGCCGGCCAGGACAACTCGCTCGAGCCGCTGCTGCCCTTCATGCAGCGTGTCCGCGAGGAGGCCGGCACCGTGCTGTTCCGCAAAGATGATGCGCCGGACCGCATGATCGTCATTCACTCCGGCTCCATCGTGCTCGAGGAGATCGACGTGCACTGCGGGCCGGGCGACGTGCTGGGCGAGATCGCCGCCTTCACGCCCGACAACCGCCGTACCTGTACCGCTGTCTGTGAAACCGAGTGCGAGCTGTTCACGCTGTCGAACGACGCCATGGTCCAGCTTTTCTATCAGAACCCGCGTTTCGGCATGTTTCTCGTCCGGGTCGTCGTACAGCGCCTGCTGAAGAATTGGCGCGACGCCGACGCCCGCGCTCAGGCGTTGTTGACATAGGGCGGATCTCAGGTGCTGAGACCCGCCCTAGGTTTTTGTCGCTCACGGCAACGGACCTGCGGTCCGCAGCCTCCGCGGGGGCGCCGCAGGGGCGGCGGGTCGCGTTGCTCCCGTTGCACCAAGACCAAGCAGAAAACAACACACTTGGTATCGGCGCCAAGCCGCCCCCCAAGGGAGGGAGGCCAAGGGCGCGGATGCGCCCGCCCGGTGAGGGTCTACAAAATGCCCGCCTGAGGCAGCTAGGCCGCCTTTTTGGTGATGGCCTGGTGGCCGATGGCGATGCGCCGGGGCTTTTTCTCCTCGGGCACTTCGCGTTCGAGTTCGACGTGCAAGAGCCCGTTGTCGAGCCGGGCCTCGACCACGCTGATGTAGTCGGCCAGCTCGAAGCGGCGCTCGAAGGCGCGGCGGGCAATGCCGCGGTGGAGGAAGCTGCTGGCTTCGTCCTTTTCTGCCGCTTTTGGGGCCTGGCCGGTTATGACCAGCCGGTTCTCGTGCTGGGTGACGTCGATATCGGCTTCGCCGAAGCCGGCTACCGCCATGGTGATGCTGTAGCGGTCTGGGCCCTCGCCCTCACCGTTTGGCGTGAGCTTTTCGATGTTGTAGGGCGGATACGAGGGCGCTTGGGCGTCCTGCCTGCCGAGCGAATCGAACAGGCGGTCGAAGCGGTCGAAACCGACGGAAGCACGTAGCAATGGGGTGAGATCATAGGTCCGCATGGTCCTATCCTCCTAAAGAAGCGATGGGACGTCATGCCCGCCACCATGGCCGGGCAAACGGTCGTCCGAGCCCTCAAAGGCACCCGGCGACGAACAATATTTGGGAACGGATTGGGGCCACTTCAAGAGGCCCGGTGGGTCGCCTTATTTAAGGAAACCCTCGAAGCGGCGGTTGAACTTGGCCACCTGGCCGCCGGTGTCGACCAGCTTGCCGGCGCCGCCGGTCCAGGCCGGGTGCGACTTGGGGTCGATGTCGAGTTTGAGCGTGTCGCCTTCCGAGCCCCAGGTCGACCGGGTCTCGAACTCGCTGCCGTCGGTAAGCACCACCTTGATGGTGTGGTACTCGGGGTGGATGTCTTTCTTCATGGTCTCGCTCCGCACTGGGCGGGGCGGTATATAGCGCGGCTAGCGCTCCGGGGCAAGCAGACTTTGGGCAGCTGTGGTGGCAATCGGCCACTCTTGTTGGCCCGCGGCCGGCGTGCTATTCGGAGGCTCGACCACTGAGCGCGGAAAAACCCTCGATGCCAAGCGACGAAAGCGAGTTCGAAAGCGCCGCGGCCGCCACCTTGGACAGCCTGGCGGAACGCCTCGACGAGGCCCCCGAAGAGATCGAGGCCGACCTCGAAGGGGGTGTGCTGAGCGTCGAGGTCGAGGGCCTCGGCACCTTCATCGTCAATCGCCACGCGCCATTGCGTCAGCTCTGGCTATCGTCGCCGGTGTCGGGCGCCAGCCATTACGCCCGCGACGCCGACGGCAGGTGGCAAGGCACCCGCGGTGAAGGCCGCCTCGAGGATCGCCTGGCTGCCGATCTGGCGCCGGCTGGCTTCATCAGCGGACTTTCCTGAGGTCGGCATGAGCCAGCGCGACCAGAGCCCAACAGCCGACAGCGACGAGCGCCCGCGCAGCAATGTCGCAGCCCTCAGGGGCATGGTCCGTTTCGTCCGGCCCTATGGCTGGCGCGTGGCGGCGGCGCTGGTCGCCCTTATTTTCGCCGCCGGCTCCGTGTTGGCCATCGGCCAAGCGCTCAGGCGCGTCGTCGATCTTGGCTTCAACGCCGACGACCCGCTGCTCGATTTCTATTTCCTGGCGCTTTTCGGCATCGTGGCGTTGCTTGCGGCGGCCACCTTCGGGCGCTTCTATTTCGTCTCCTGGATCGGCGAGCGGGTGGCGGCCGACGTGCGGAGCGAGGTCTACCAGCACGTCATCGGCCTCAGCCCGGAATTCTTCGAGGTGACCAAAACCGGCGAGATCCTGTCGCGCCTGACCACCGACATCACGTTGATCGAGACGGTCATCGGTTCCAGCGTCTCGATGGCCTTGCGCAACGTGCTGATCTTCATCGGCGGCACGGTGCTGCTGATCATCACCAGCCCCAAGCTGGCCGGCCTGATGGCCGTTATCGTGCCCGTGGTGGTGCTGCCGCTGATCGTCTTCGGGCGGCGCGTGCGGCGGCTGTCGCGGGCCAGCCAGGACAAGGTGGCGGCGGTGGGCGCGTATGCCGGCGAATCCATCGATGCCGTGCGCACCGTCCAGGCCTTCAACCACGAGGCCATCGAACGCCGCCGTTTCGGCAGCATAGTCGAAGAAGCCTTTCGCACCGCTATCGGTCGCATCACCGTGCGCGGCTGGCTGACGGCGCTGGTTATCCTGCTGGTCTTCGGCGCCGTCGATGCCGTGCTTTGGGTCGGTGCCCGCGACGTCGGGGCCGGCGACATGACTGGCGGCGAACTCGCCGCCTTCGTCTTCTACGCTATCATGGTGGCCGGCGCGGTAGGTGCCCTGGCTGAGATCTACGGCGATCTGCAGCGAGCCGCCGGGGCCACCGAACGGCTGCTCGAACTGCTTGAAACCAAGCCCACGATCGTTGCCCCTGCAGCCCCCGAAGCCTTGCCGGAGCCCGCTCGCGGGGCGATCAGTTTTGCAAACGTAACGTTCCAATATCCAAGCCGGCCGGGGGTTTCGGCGCTTTCCGAATTCTCGCTCGAGGTCGAGCCCGGCGAACGCATCGCGCTGGTTGGCCCCTCGGGGGCAGGCAAGACCACGGTCTTTCAGCTTCTGCTGCGCTTTTACGATCCCGAAAACGGCAGCGTGCGCCTGGACGGTGTCGAGCTGACCAGCGCCCGGCCCGGCGACGTACGGTCGCGCATCGGACTGGTGTCGCAGGATCCGGTGGTGTTCGGTGCCGACGTCTGGGAGAACATCCGCTACGGCCGGCCCGAGGCCAGCGACGACGAGGTGCGGGCGGCGGCCGAGGCGGCAGCGGCCAGCGAGTTCGTCGAACGTTTGCCCGAGGGCTTCAACAGCTATCTCGGAGAACGCGGTGCCACGCTTTCCGGTGGCCAACGCCAGCGCATCGCCATCGCCCGTGCGATCTTGCGCAATCCTGCCGTGCTGCTGCTCGACGAAGCCACCAGTGCTCTCGATGCCGAAAGCGAGCGCGTCGTGCAAAAGGCGCTGGAGCCCTTGATGGCGGGACGCACGACGCTGGTCATCGCCCACCGCCTGGCCACGGTACAGGGCGCCGACCGCATCATCGTGCTCGACCAGGGCCGCATCGTGGCCAGCGGCAAACATGACGAGCTGATGGCCGAGGGCGGCCTTTACGCCCATCTGGCCGGGCTGCAGTTCGACCGCGGTCCGCTGGCGGCGCAATAGGCTCGGAGGTCTAGCATGGGGAAGGCGTTACTTATCGTCGTCGTGGTGATGGTGCTGGCCGTTGCCGGCTTCGGCCTGCACACGGTTTGGGTGGCCGGCCAATTCAAATCACTCGAGCCGCATTTTGCCGGCCAGTGCCGGCCGCTCGACGGTATCGTCGGCGGCGAGGACATTGTCATCCATGCGGCTCTCGGCCGTGCCTTCATCGCGGCCTGGGACCGCCGCGCGGGGGCTGCCGGACGCCTCGAAGCAGGTGCGATTTGGGGCTACGACTTCAAGGCCGGCGCAGCGGCACGCAATCTGACTGCCAAGCTGCCGTTCCCCTTCCACCCCCACGGCCTGGGCTTGTTGGCTGATGGTGCGGGCGGCACCTTGATGGTAGTCAATCACCGGCCCAAGGGGGATACGATTGAGATATTCGTTATTGCCGGAGATACATTGCGCCATACCGGTACGGTCAGGGGTGATTTGCTTGAATCCGTCAACGACGTTGTGCCTGTGGCGTCCGACCGCTTTTACGCCAGTCTCGACCATGGCTCGCAGCGGGGCTTCCACCGCACCCTGGAGGACTATCTCAGGCTGCCGCTCTCCGGCGTCGTCCATTACGACGGCAACCAGCTCAGACGTGTGGCCGGTGGCATCGCCTACGCCAACGGCATCAACGTCAGCCCCGACGGCAAGAAGGTCTATGTCGCCGCCACCACCGGACGGCGGCTGCACGTCTTTGATCGCGAGCCCCGCGAGGGCGGTCTGACGCCCGGCCGCGAAAAATTCCTCGACACCGGTGTCGACAACATAGACGTCGATGGCGCCGGCAATCTGTGGATCGCGGCCCATCCCAAATTGCTCTCCTTCGTGGCCCACGCCAAGGACCCGGCCGAGCTGGCGCCCTCGCAGGTGCTGAAACTGGTGCCGCGTGGCGACGACTTCGAAGTCAGCGAGGTATTCCTTGATGATGGCCGCCTGTTGCCGGCCTCCAGTGTCGCCGCCCGGCTGGGTCGGCGGCTCCTGATCGGCTCCGTATTCGCCCCCCGTATCCTTGATTGCACCATGGCCCAGACGTGACCGATAGCCCCGAGCAGAACGAATCCCGAGATTTCATCCGCGAGCGCATCCGCGCCGACCTGGCCGATGGCACCACCGGGGCCCTGGTGACGCGTTTTCCGCCCGAGCCCAACGGCTATTTGCACATCGGCCACGCCAAGTCGATCTGCCTCAACTTCGGTGTCGCCGAGGAATTCGGCGGACGCTGCAACCTGCGCTTCGACGACACCAATCCGGTCAAGGAGGAGCAGGAGTTCATCACGGCCATCGAAGCCGACGTGCGTTGGCTGGGCTTCGACTGGGGCGAAGGTGCCCATTTCGCATCGGATTATTTCGAGCAGCTTTACGCCTGGGCCGAGCATCTGATCGAGGCCGGCTTGGCCTACGTCGACGACCTTTCGGCCGAGGAGATGCGCGAATATCGCGGCACCCTCACCGAAGCCGGCCGTGAGAGCCCTCATCGCCAGCGTTCGCCGGCCGAAAGCCTCGAACTTTTCCGCCGCATGCGGGCCGGCGAGTTCGCAGATGGGGC
>JASLXG010000124.1 GCA_030740435.1 Alphaproteobacteria bacterium
ACCCCGTGCGAACCCGCCACAATACGGCCTCCAGAAACAAACGATTGTCTGCAGCCGTCACACCACGATCCGTGACCTTGCCCGGAAGATGGGGGGAAACCTTTTCCCAGACCTCATCCCTGATGACGAAACGTCCCGTGTTCATCAAAACCTCCTTGCAAAAGGAAGTTTGAATCACTTTTTGACGCTCTTGGGAATCCCTTAAATGTCAACAGGCCCTAACCGGCGATCTTGATTTCGGGTCTCTCTTCACTTTCCATTACCAGATCCTTGAGCGTGCGGCCGGCTAGCGCCGCCGCCCTGGCTTCGTCCAAGGTGGCGATGAGCTGGCCCACCGCGGCATCGTCGGGCATCTGGGCCGGCCCCAGGTAGCTGGGCTCGTCGGCCCGGCGCACGGCCTCGAGCAGGCTGGCGATCGGGGTTTCGTCGAAAGGCCGGCCGGGCAGGTAGGCCGGCGGCTCGGCGGCGCTGCGGCTCAACAGTCCGGCCGCTTCCAGCCCCGCCAAGACCGACACCGTGGCTTCCAAGGGCAGGTTCACCTCCCTCGTTAACGCTTCTGCCGTCCAGGGCGGAGCGGCGGCGTAATGGCGGGCGCCGATCAGGGCCGCCAGTGTCAGTGCCAGACGCTCCCTGAGGCGGTTCGAGAGGTGCAGCACACCGCGTCCGGCCCGGATGTATTCCGGGTTCTGGTGGTAAAAGGCGATGGAGGCGCCGGTGAGCAGGATCAGCCAGGCCAGGTAGAGCCAGATCATGAACATGATCAAGGTGGCAAAGGTCGAATAGATGGCCGTGAACTTGGCCGTCGAAACCACGAACGAGGCAAAAGCCCAGCCCGCCGCGTTCCACAACACCCCGGCCACCAGGCCGCCCACCAGGGCCGAAGGCAAACGCACACGGGTGTTGGGCATGAAGGCGTAGATGAAGGTGAAGGCGGCGACGATCAACAGATAGGGCACCAGCCGCCCGGCCAGGTGCAAAAGTGTGCCGAAGGGCTCGATGGCGGCCAACGCCTGGACCACGGCATCGCTCATGATCGAGGCGGTGATGCTGAGCGACGAAAAAACCAGCACCGGGCCGATGACGACGACACTGAAATAATCGCGAAAGCGTTGCCCGAGAGTGCGTTCGCGGCCGATGCGCCAGGTGTAATTGAAGGCCCGCTCGATCTTTTGCATCAACGAGATGACGGTATAGAAGAGCAGCACGAAACCCAAAAAGCCGAGCACGCCGACCTTGATGTTGTCGACGAAGCCGACGATGCGGGCGCTGATCTCGACGCCTTGGTCGCCGAGCGGCTCGAGGAATCCCAGCAGCAGCGGCTCGACCTGGTTGTGCACGCCGAAGCCCTTGAGCACGGAAAAGCTAATGGCCAGTAGCGGCACCAACGACAGCAGCGTGGTGTAAACCAGGCTCATGGCCCTGAGCGTCAACTGGCCCTCGGCCAAGTCGCGCAAACAGGCCTGGCCGATGCGCAAGGTCCACAGCACAAGACGTCGCCAGGCCGGCAGGCTGTCGATATCGATGTCCCAGAGCCAGCGTCGGGCGAGGGCGCCCAGCGGGCCGGGCAGCAGGCTGTCACGCTCATTCATGGGCGTCAGTATAGCTCCAACCTGCGACAGTTCGTCAGATTGTCCCCAACGGCACTGGGTACTATGTAAGGGCGTGAATTCGCAAAGGAACGGCACCATGCCAAGGTACTTCGTCACCCTGCTTGCCCTGCTGCTGCTCGCCGCCGCACCTTCCGCCCTGGCCTGCGGCTGGGGTGGCGAGAACGATGCTGACGACGACGACGAGGCCATCGTCATCGGCGCCGACGGCAGGCCGGTTGTCGAGGATGCGGTGGACCTTGCCGCTCTCACCGGACTGGGCAACCGCCAGCGCGAGAAAGGCGATCTGGCGGCAGCGCTGGTCAGCTACCGCCGGGCGACCGAGCTGGGGCATGCGCCGGCCCAGAACAATCTCGCCACCATGTACGAACAGGGGCTGGGGCTGCCCCGTGACGAAACCCAGGCGGCGGTCTGGTTCCGCCGTGCCGCAGAGGCCGGTTTCGCCCCGGCTCAGCACAGCCTGGCCGGGCTGTTGCGTGGGGCCCCTGAGGCGGCAATTTGGTTGCGCCGCGCCGTGACCGGCGGCCATCACACGGCTTTCGTCGACCTTGGGGCGCTTTATTGGGCGGGGCGGGGGGTCGAGAAAGATCCGGTCGAGGCTCTGGCCTGCTGGATGGTGGCGGCCGAAGTCGGCGTTCCATCCGCCGCCGAGTCCCGCCGTCGGGCGTTAGCGGTGTTGTCCACGGCAGAGGTATCGCGCGCCGAAAAGCGAGCCCGGACCTTGCGCCCGAGCCATTAACCTTCGGCCAGCGCCAGCCGCAGCGCCACCTGTTCAGGCTCCGCCATGAGGCCGCTGGCGACGGCTTCGGCCGGCTCCTTGAAGCTGATCTCGACCGGCTCGTGCGGCGGCACAAGGGGCTCGCCCGCGGCGCTGATGCGGAAGTAAATGGGCGTGTAATTGACGTGGCTCCAGGGGCTCAAGAGCGTGCCCGGGGCGTGCAGCAGCTCGCCGATTTCGATCTTGAGGCCGGTTTCCTCCTGGTATTCGCGCCTGAGCGCCTGCTCGGCGCTCTCGTCCGCCAGCACGCCGCCGCCGGGAAACTTCCAGCAGAACACTTCGCCTACCCACTCAGCGGCGATCAGAACTTTTTCTTGGCGCAGGAGAACTCCGTATGCGCGGTAATTTTCGGGATTGCCGGTCACGCCCGGCTCAACCCTGACCCAGGCCATGCAGGCCGCGTTCGTGGGCCAGGGCCGACATTTCCGTGAACAAGGCCACGATGTCGGCGGCAGCGTCATCACCGGCGAATTCGCGGTAGAGCGTGCTGACGTTGACCACGATGCGTTCGCCGTCGCCCCACGAGGAATAATCGTCGAGCGCGATGTCGCGCGCCGCCTCGGCCGCCGGCAGCCCGGCATCGAAGCGCTTGCGGGTCTCGGCCGAGATGTATTCGAGGTAGCCCTTGACTTCGGCCACGCCGGCCTTGTCGGTGATCGGGCCGTGTCCCGGCACCACCGCCTCGACGTCCATCTCCATGATTCGCTGGCAGGCCTTGATCCAATTGCCCACCGGCCCGGCCCAGATGATGGGATGGCCCTCGATGAAGAGAATGTCGCCGGTGAAGACGACACGGTCAGCGGGCACCTGGACGATGACGTCGCCCCGGGTGTGGGCCGGGCCGACCTCGGTGAGCAGCACCCGCTTGTCGCCGACGTTGCGTTCCAGCGTGCCCTCGAAGGTGGTGGTGGGGGGCACGGCCGTGATGTCGTCGAAGCGGAAAGCGCCGAATACCTTCAAGATGTAATCGCCCAAGGGGCCCATGGCGCCGGCCCCGGCGCCGGCCATCATCTGGGCCAGCATCTCGGGCGGCACCTCGGCCATCTCCTCGGCCGCTGCTTTCGAGGCCACGATGTCGGCGCCCTCGACCAGCTGGTTGCCCCAGCAGTGATCGCCGTTGGCGTGGGTGTTGACCAGCGAGCGGATGTTGGCGGCGGCCGGGGTGGCGCCGCGCATGGCGTCGAGCATTTCGCGGGTGAGGTTCAAGTCGAAGAGCGTGTCGACGAGCAACGATTCGCCGCCGTCCGAGACCAGCCCGGCGTTCGACCAGCCCCACGAGCCATCGGGCTGCAAGTAGGCGTAGACGCCGTTGCCGAGGTCTTGCAGGCCTTTTTCGAATTTCCAGGCAGTCATGTCCGTTTCCCTCCGTCGCCGCCGCCGAACTCGGCTTCCATTTCCCGCCGTGTGCGCACCGCCAGATCGTTCTCGTCGATTTCCACGTCCCGCCAGGTCACCTGGGCGCCCTCGGCCACGTCGCCCAGCAGCTTGACGTCGTGGGCCAAACCCAGCGGCAGGCCGCCCATCTCGAGCGAGCGCTGGGCCGGGAACTGCTTGCCCCAGACGCAATAGCCGCCTTCGCCGTCGAGCATCTCGCCGGCCTTGAGGTCACGCTTGGCGGTGGCCACCACGTCGGCCTGGAAGCCGATCGGCGTGCCCGTAGGCTCGCCGCGCACGCCGATGGAAGCCAGCGAGATGCCGAGCTCCAGCCCGATCAGGTGGGTGGGCCGGTAGAGCGCCGAATAGCGGCTCGTCGAGTCGTACATCAGGTGGTACTCCTCGAAGCAGTTGCTGACGTAGTCGTTGTCGGCCTCGACGACGACGAAAACCCCCAAGGCAATATCGTGCTCGACGGCTGTGCCGTCGCGCCGGAGCGAGGTTACGGCCTCGACGGTGCCGCTGTGTTCGAGCTGGCCGCCGGCGGATTCGGGCTTGCAGATGTCGGCCAGCTCGAAGCGCGAGCCCGGGGGAAAGCGCAGCCCCTCGGATTGGGGCGTGAGGCCGGTGGCGTTGCAGACCGCCGTGGTTTCGATCGAGGGCTTGGAGCCGTCGATGAAGCTGTTGCACATCTTCGGGTTCATGCCGCCGCGTTCGGCCAGCTCCGCCCCCACGTAGAAATAATTCCACACCGTTTCCGGGGTCGAGGCATGGAACTCGGGCAGGTACTTTACGCCGCGCCCGGCACAGGCGATTTCGAAGCCACAGGCCCGGGCCCAGTCGACCTGTTCGCAGATCAGCGCCGGCTGGTCACCATAAGCCATGCTGTAAACCAGGCCGGCTTGCCGGGCTTTTTGTGCCAACAGCGGGCCGGCGACGACGTCGGCCTCGACGTTGACCATGACCAAGTGGCGGCCGTGCTCGATGGCCTGTAGGGCAAAGGCGATGCCGGCCGGCGGGTGGCCGGTGGCTTCGACGACGATATCAAGGCCGTCGGCTTTGATCAGCTTTTCGGCATCGTCGGTAATGTGCGTGCCGCCATCCTGGCGCGCCGTCTCGAAATCCTGGGCCGCGACCTGTGCGTCGGCCCAGCCGGTGCGGCGGCAGGCCTGGCGGGCGCGTTCGGGGTCGAGATCGGCGATGCCCATGATCTGGATGCCCGGCGTCAGGCGCGCCTGGGCCAGGATCATGGAGCCGAACTTGCCGGCCCCGATGAGGCCGACCCGGACCGGATTGCCGGCCTCGGCTCGGGCCGCCAGCTTGCTCGCGAGATTCATTTCTCTGCTCCTCTCCCTCTAACCGTTGGCCGTGTCGTAGTCGCGCAGCAGGCGCCGCATGCCGGAAAGCCAGCGGTCGTAATCCGAGGTCTTGCGCCGCATGTATTCCAATACCACCGGGTGCGGCAGGATGAGGAACTCCTCGCGTGCCATGGTCTCGATGACGCACTCGGCCAATTCCTCGGGCTCGATCATGCCGTCGACGGCGGCCACGCCGCCATCGTCGTCGGCCGTCATGGCGGTGCGCACGGCCTGGGGGCAGAGCACCGAGACGCGAACCCCCTGGTCGCCGTATTTGATGGCCAGGAACTCCGCCAGCGCCACGGCGGCGTGTTTCGAGACGGCGTAGGTGGCGGTATGGACGTGGGTCAGCAAGCCCGCCGCCGACGAAGTATTGACCAGGTAGCCACTGCCCCGCGAAGCCATGCCCGGCGCCACGGCGCGGGCGGCATAGACGTGCGCCATGACGTGAATGTCCCAGTTGAGCTGCCAGTCGGCGTCCGGCGCCTCCTCGCCGCCCGGCCGCGCGATGCCGGCGTTGGAACAGAAAACGTCGATGGGTCCGTAAGCCGCCTCGGCTTTGGCCACTAGGTTCTGGATATCGGATTCGTTGGCCACGTCGCAGGTCACGGCCAAGCCGCCAACTTCTTCCGCCACACCAGCCAGCAGGTCCTCCTGTAGATCGGCCACCACGATCCCTTTGGCGCCCTCGGCTTTGAATCGGCGCGCCATGGCGGCGCCGATGCCGCTGGCCCCGCCCGTCACCACCGCAACCTTGTCTGCAAGTTCCACGATCGATCCTCCTGCCAGGTCTTCGGGCAGAGGTTACCATGCCGGCCTGCGGCTTAGCCAAAGGTCGTGTAGGCTGGTCTTCGCAACAACAGGGGGAGCAGATCGTGAAGGCTTACCAGATTACCCAGTGGGGCGCGCCGCTCGAGGAACGCGAGATTCCGGTGCCCGAGCCGCAGGGTACCGAGATCCTGATCAAGGTAACCGCCTGCGGCGTTTGCCACAGCGACGTCCACATCGGCGAGGGCTACTTCGATCTCGGCGGCGGCAACCGCCTCGACATGGCGGAACGCGGGCTCAGCCTGCCTTTTACCATGGGCCACGAAGTCGTAGGCGAGGTCGCCGCGCTGGGCCCCGATGCCGGCGGCGTGGCGCTTGGCGAGCGGCGCATCGTCTTCCCCTGGATCGGCTGCGGCCAGTGTGCCGTCTGCCGCCGCGGGGACGAGTTGCTGTGCCTCGCGCCTCGCACCGTGGGCGTCCGCGTGCACGGCGGCTTCGCCGAATATTGCCTGGTGCCCGACGCCAAGTACCTGCTGGCGCTGGACGGCGTGCCGGAAACCCACGCCGCCACCTGCGCCTGTTCCGGCGTCACCGCCATCAGTGCGCTGAAGAAGGTGGGGAAATTGGCGGATGACGAAAGCCTGCTGCTGATCGGCGCCGGCGGTGTCGGCTTGGCGGCGCTGGGCATGGCTCGAAGCGTTACCGGCGGCCGCCTGATCGAGGCCGATGTCGACCCCGCCAAGCGGGACGCCGCCATGGCGGCCGGCGCCGATGCGGTGCTCGACAATAGCGACGCGGATGCCGTCAGCGCCGCCCAGGATCTGACCGGCGGCGGGTCCATCGCGGCCGTCGATTTCGTCGGCGCCCCGGCTACCAGCGGATTCGCCATTCAAGCCCTGGTCAAGGGCGGCACGCTGGTTTCGGTTGGACTCTACGGCGATGCGCTTCCGGTCTCGCTGGCGCTCTTGCCGCTGAAGATGCTGAGCATCAAAGGCAGCTACGTCGGCACCTTGGCGGAAATGAACGAGCTGATGGGGCTCGTGCGGGAGGGCAGGTTGACGCCGGTGCCGGTGACCGAACGGCCTTTGGCCCAGGCCCCCCAGACGCTGCAGGACCTCAAGGAGGGCAGGGTGCTGGGACGTCACGTACTGACCAACT
>JASLXG010000125.1 GCA_030740435.1 Alphaproteobacteria bacterium
CCGGCACGGTCGAGAGGCCGCGCCTTGAGTTGCAGCTTGGGGGGCTGAGGGGAGCGCGGGCGCCGAACAAGCGGAATCCATTCTATCGGCCATTGCCGGTTTATTGCGGCGATGCAGGATCTGCTTTTCCTTCGGAAGAGCCCCGGGCGGCAACGTCTGGAGGCATGGGGACAAACAAAGAGAGTGAGGAAAAATGATTAAACGTGGATTGAAGACCGGTCTGATGGCTGCTACCGCGGCCGCCATGACCATCACTGCCTGGACAACAGTGGAGGCCGCCGAGACCTGGAAGATCCAGTCGCTGTGGCAGCCCGGCACAGTCAATCAAAAGGTGTTCGTGCGCTTCGCCGAAAACGTCAAGGCCATGACCAAGGGCCGGTTGGTTATCACGCCGATGCCGGTGAAATCGGTGGTGGGACACACCGAGACGCTGGAAGCCGTGGGTGCCGACATTCTTCAGGGCCAGCACTCGGGCGGTGCCTACTTCGCCGGCAAGGAGCCCGGCCTGCAGATCTGCACCGAGCTCAACGGCGCTTTCGAAACCACCTACCAGTCACAGCTTTGGTTCGAGTACGGCGGAGGCACCGAGCTTTGCCGTGAGGCCTATGCCAAGTTCAACGTCTTCTACGTCGGTCCGGTCTGGTTCGGCCAGGAATCCATGCCGGCCAAGAATCGGCTGGAGACGGTGGCATCCTTCAAGGGCGTCAAGATGCGCGCACCTGAAGGCATGGGCGCTGCCATTTGGCGCCGCATTGGCGCCGGCGTCGTGACGCTGCCCGGCAGTGAAGTGTTCACCGCCCTCGAGCGCGGCGTCATCGACGCCACCGACTGGGGCACGCTGGGTATGAACCAGGATCTGGGCTATCACAAGATCGCGCCCTTCCCCCTCTATCCGGGCTTCCATTCGGCTCCGGCGGCGGACGTGGCCATCAACATGAAGCGTTGGAATGGCCTGTCGGCTGACGTCAAAGCCATCATGGTCACCGCCACCAAAGAGTTTGCCCGCGACATGGTGCAGAGCATCATCATGGTCGACATCCAGGCGGCCGAAGATGCCGTCAAGCAGGGTGCCACGCTGGTCAACTGGAGCGCCGAAGAGCGCACCAAGTTCCGCAAGATCGCCATGATCGAGTGGGATGTCTTTGCCAACAAGAGCCCGATGGCCAGGAAGCTGGTCGACAGTCAGGTAGCCTTTTTGCGCAAGCTGAAACTGGTTGACTGAGCGCTCCTGGAGCGATTGGTAATGGTGTAATTCAGGAAGGTGGGGGCCTCGTGCCCCCACCTTTTCTTTTGTCAAATCCACTAGGGCGGCATTCCTTTCATGGAAAAACTCAACCCCATTGACAGACTATCCATATTGATGGGCGAAAAGCTGAGCATCGTTTTCCTCGTCAGCGTCATCATCACGGCCTACGAGGTGTTCATGCGTTACGGCCTCAACGCCCCCACCATCTGGGTCCACGACAGCGCTGCGGCGCTCAGCGCCACGGGCTTCATCATGTCCGGCGCCTACGCCCTGCAGCAGGACCGCCACATGCGTATCAGCGTCGTCTACGATATCGCACCGTCTGAGATCAAGAAGATCCTGGACCTTTTGAACTCCATCATCATCATCGCCTTTCTGGTCCTGCTCACCTACACCACGATCGACCAGGCCATTCCCTCGCTTGAGGTCATGGAGACCAGCGCCCACGCCTGGGACGTACCCATTCCGGCCTACCTCAAATCGTTGATGGTAGTGGGTTCTGCGGCCATGTTGGCGCAGTCCCTGGTCCAGTTTTGGGCTCAAGTTCGGCGTTGGGTGTGAGGTCGTCCCCATGAGCATTGAAATTATCACGCTGATCATGTTGGGGGCCATGATCCTGCTGATGGTCATGGGTCTGCCTTTGGCCTTCGTTACCGGCATCATCGCCTTCGTCTTCGCGCTGACGCTGTTCGGCCCCATGGCTATGACGCTGATCGCCAGCCGCATCTATTCCTTCGTCAGTGTCTATGCCCTTGTCGCCGTGCCCATGTTCGTGCTGATGGCATCGATCCTCGAGCGATCGGGCGTGGCCGCGGATCTCTTCAAGGCCATGCACGTCTTCGCCGGGGGCCTGCGCGGCGGCCTGGCGGTGCAGACCATGGCCGTGGCCGTGCTGATGGCGGCCATGACCGGCATCATCGGCGGCGAGATCGTGCTGCTGGGTCTGGTGGCGCTGCCCCAGATGCTGCGCCTCAACTATGACCGCAAGCTGGCCATCGGCACCATCTGCGCCGGCGGATCATTAGGCACCATGATCCCGCCCTCGATCGTGCTGATATTCTTCGGCCTCACCGCCGGCGTCTCGATCGGCGATTTGTTCATGGCCACCATCATTCCGGGGCTGCTGCTGGCCTCGCTTTACGTCGCCTACATCCTCATCCGCTGCTACATCAATCCCGACCTGGGGCCGCCGGCCCCAGCCGATGAGCGCGACATGCCGCTCAGCGAGAAGCTCAAGCTGGTGCGTGATGTGATGCTTCCCCTGATGGTCGCAGGCACGGTTCTGGGCAGCATCTATGGCGGCATCGCCTCGGTCAGCGAGGCCGCCGGCATGGGCGTCGTCGGGGTCATCATTACGGCCTGGATCCGCAAGGAACTGACCTGGGAAATGATGCGGGGAGCGCTGCACCAGACCATGATGACCTGTGGCGTCATCCTCTGGCTGACCTTTGGCGCCAACGCCCTGATCGGCGTCTACAACCTGATGGGCGGCATCGAATTCGTCAAAGGCCTGATCACCGGCCTGCCCTTTGCCCCCATGGTCATTATCCTGATCATGATGGCCATTTTGATTCTGCTGGGCTTCTTCATCGACTGGATCGGCATCATGCTGCTGACCATGCCGATTTTCGTGCCCATCATCATCGGATTTGGCTACAGCCCGATCTGGTTCGGCATTCTGTTCTGCATGAACATGCAGATCTCCTATCTCTCGCCGCCGTTTGGGCCGGCGGCTTTCTACCTCAAGGGGGTGGCGCCCCCGGAGATCAGTTTGCAGGACATCTACACCTCGCTGTGGCCGTTCATGATCCTGCAGGTCATCGGCTTAGGCTTCGTGATGTACTTCCCGATACTGGCGTTGTGGCTGCCTGCCCTGGTCTACGGCAACTGAGGTGACCGCCAGCCGAATTCGCGACATCGACTTCGTCGGTCTCGAATTCGTACTGCCCGCGGACAAGGCCTACGGCATGGCCAAGGCGGCCATTGCGCGCCGCCAGATCTCGCTCGTGCGCCTGACCACCGAGGACGGCACCACGGGCGTCGGCGAGGCCTTCGGGGCGGCCGGCGTCACGGCCGCCTACCTCGAGCTGCTGCGCGGCTATTTCCTGGGCCAGGACCTCTACGACAATGCGCTGATCCGCAACCGCATCTTCGCCCGGCATTACCATCTGGGCCTGGAGAACCAGCTCGTCACTTGCCTCGGTGCCATCGACGTGGCCATCTTCGACGCGCTGGGCAAGCAGCTCGGGCAGCCGGTCTGCAAGCTGCTCGGCGGCCGGGCTCGCGGCCACTTGGTGGCTTATGCTTCGGACGGATATTTCACCGAAGATCCCGGCAATCAGCTTGGCGACCAGCTCGCCGGCCTAGAGGGCCAGGGCTTCCAGGGCGTCAAGATAAAAGTCGGGCGCGGTGCCGCCGAAGACCAGACGCGGGTGGCGCTCTCACGCGAGGTGCTGGGCGACGAGATTCTGCTGCTGGTCGATGCGAATACCTCCTATACCCCGGCCCAGGCCCTGGAAAGCATGCGGCGCATCGCGCCTTACGACATTCACTGGTACGAGGAGCCGCTGATGCCGCGTGACGTGGCCGGCCTCGAGTGGCTGCACGACCGCGCCCCCATGCCCATCGCCAGCGGCGAGGCGCTTTATACGGTTCACGGTTTTCGGCCGCTATTGGAATCCGGCTGCCTCGACGTGGCCATGCCTGACATTGCCATCTGTGGCGGGCTCAGCGAAGTGCGCGCGATCGCCGATCTCTGTGCCCTCCATGGCGTCCGCCTCTCGCCCCACGTCTGGGGCTCGGGCGTCGGCCTGGCCGCGGCGGTCCACATGGCGGCAGCGCTCCCGGACCACCCCCACGCCTGGCCCGAGCCCTGTTTGCTGGAATACGACATCGGCGAAAACGCGTTACGTGACGAAATTCTCAAACGACCCCTGGCCCTGAAAGACGGCTTGATGCCCGTGCCCGAGGCACCGGGCCTGGGCACCGAGCTCGACGAAGCGGCGCTGGAGCACTACGCCGTCGACAGCGACCACGCCGCCAACTGGTTTTCGTAGCTGGAAAAAGATCATGAGCAAGATCGAAGCCGTCGATTTCTTCTATCTCCGCATGCCCGAGGTGCTGGACATCTCGGACAACAGCCAGGACGTCATCCTGGCCCGCGTCAGCGCCGGTGGCGACGTCGGTTGGGGCGAATGCGACGCCTCGCCGCTGGTCACCATCGCCAGCTTCGTGGCGCCCATGTCGCACCTCTCGTGCCACCCCATCGCTACGCCTGTGCTGGGGCAGACGCTCGATGATCCCGCCGACATCGCCGCCATCAACCGCGAAGTGCGGGCCCGCAGCATGGACGTGCTGCAGCATTCCCACACTCTGGCCGGCATCGATTCGGCGCTTTGGGACCTCTTGGGCCGGCGCCGCGGCGAGCCGGTGTGGTCGCTGCTGGGCTACGACCGGGCCGAGCCCAAAACGCCCTATGCCTCGCAGCTATTCGGCGATACCCCGGCCCAGACCCTGGAGAAGGGCCGGGCGCGGCGTGACCAGGGCTTTCGCGCCGCCAAGTTCGGCTGGGGCCCCTTCGGCCACGGCAGCGTCGAGGTCGACGCCGAGCATCTGGCGGCGGCCCGCGAGGGCCTGGGGCCGGACGGTATTTTGCTGGTCGACGCCGGTACCGTCTGGGTCGACGACTACGAGGCCGCGGCGGCCCGCCTGCCGGCCCTGCAAGAGGCCCGCGCCACCTGGTTCGAGGAACCTTTCGTTTCGGCCGCGCTGGAGGAATACAGCCGCCTCTCGGCGGCCGGCGGCGCCGTCAAGACGGCCGGCGGCGAGGGCGCCCACAACACCTACATGGCCAAGCACATGATCGACTATGCCGGCATCGGCTTCATCCAGATCGATGCCGGCCGCATGGGTATTTCCGACGCCAAATGGGTGGCCGATTACGCCCAGGCCCGTGGCGTCACCTTCGTCAACCACACCTTCAATTCGCACCTGGCGCTGAGCGCCTCGATGCAGCCCTTCGCCGGGCGGGCGGACGACGAGCTTTGCGAGTATCCGGTGGAAAACAAGCCAGTGGCCCGCGAGGTGACGAAAAACCGCATCGAACGCGCCGCCGACGGCAGCGTGCGCGCCCCCGAGGCCCCGGGCTTGGGCATCGACATCGAGCCGGCCGCTTTCGAGCGCTTCCTGCTCGACGTGGAAATCCGCATCGATGGCGTCACGCTTTATGGCACGCCGGAGATTCCGACGCGGTAGAATCCCGCCATGAGCGAGCGCGAAGTTTACGACGTCGCCATCGTCGGGGCCGGCCACAACGGCTTGGTCTGCGCCGCCGGCGCCCACCCCGGCGGCGGCGTCACGGGCGCGCCCGGCCACAACGCGGCGCGCGAAATCATCAAGGACTTCCGTCGCGGCCGACTCAAGCGTTAGCCCGCATTTCCCACCGGGTCACGGCTCAACGTGGAAGAACGCCGGCTCGATTTCCCGAGGGCCGGCGGGAAGTGATGGCATTGGCCGCGCCGCCGGCAGCCGATTGAACGGACTCCAACAGCTCCGGCAGCGCGCCAACGCGCGCTGCCGTTCTGTTGCCTCTTGGGCTTATCAGGAACCTGCCGGACGTTGCCCGGCGGCGGCCTTCAGTCGCTCTTGTCGGCCTTGGCCAGGGCCTGCACGGTCTCGCGCAGCATCTTGCGCAGCCGGCGATCCTTGATCTGGTAGTAGGCCCGGACCAACTCCAGGGTTTCGCGCCGGGTGTAGCGCGTCTCTTCGTCGGCACCGGCGTTTATGTCGTCGATCTCACGGGGTACCGGTCCGACCTCGGCCGGCATGTCGTCGAAGAAGAAGCTGACGGGGACGTTGAGGATCTGGCTGAACTGAAAGAGCCGGCTCGATCCGATGCGGTTGGCGCCGCGCTCGTATTTCTGGATCTGCTGAAAAGTCAAGCTGACCGCGTTGCCGAGCTTTTCCTGGCTCATGCCAAGAAGGGTCCGGCGCAAGCGCACGCGACTACCGACATGAATGTCGACGGGGTGAGGATTCTTTGCCATCCGGGGTTTCCAAAAGTGAGGGGGTGTGCTGCCCATCGAATCGCACAGAAATGGATGGATTTCAAGTGCTGGCTGCAAAAATCCCGCCCTAGCGGGCAAATATATTCTTCATTTTGGACCTATTGCAGCGTGCTCGGCGCCTGCAACGGAGTGGCTTGGGCCGGCAGCAATTCGGCATGGGCCAAATCCTCGGCCACTTGCGCCGCCACTTCGAGGAAATGGGTCAATTCTTCGTGCCCCAGTTTCTGGCTTTCGTAGTGCAGCAAAAAGAGCGTCTGCGTCACCTCGGCGATCGTCAGGGATTCGGTGCCGTCGAGATCCCGGTCGTCGTCAGTGGTGGTCATGGCTGATACCTCGTGAAAATCCGGAAACGGTGCGAGCCGGTGGCCAGGCGGCGGTGTGCCCGCTTTGGGCCGCCAATACCTCGTCGGTGGTCAGAACGGGCGCGTAGATCGAGATCACCTCGAGCACCCAGCGAAGGCTCTCCCGCTCGTCGCCGAGCTCGGTGCGCCGGGCCAGCGAGGCGTCGCCCACGAAGGCCAAGGCGTGGCCGCGGTGGAAGGCGTCGACCAGCGTCGAGAGGCAGCAGGCCTGGGCCTCGAAGCCCATCAGATAAACTTGATTGTGAACCGCGCTTTCCATCAGGCGGACAAATTCGGAGGCCGAATAACAGGACAGGTTTTCCTTGGTGAAGACCATCTCATGGCCCCGCGGCTCGAAGCCCTCGACGAAGCGCGACCATTCCATGGTGGCGTTGAAGAGGTGGCTGTCCTGCAGGTGGCGGACATGGGCCACCGGCCAATTCTGGGCTCTGGCGTGGGCCAGCAGGCGGCGGCAGTTCTGCAGCGCCGGCTCGATGCCGCGAAGGTGCAGGGGCCGGCCCGGCGTGACGTACTCGCGCTGCACGTCGAGCACCACCAAAAGCGGCGTCTGGCCCGGTCGGCTACGGTATCTCGCCATGCTCGAAATCCCGTCTTATCCGGTCGGATTGGTCGGGCTGCGCTCGGCCGAGCGCTCGAGTATGCCGGGTCGGTCGAAGTCCCCTTCAGGGCGCAGCAGTAGATGGGGGTCGCTGTCCTGGTCGAGCACCCGCCGGCTGGGTGCCAGTTCGATCACCATGGAGACGTATTCGTGGTCGGAAAAATGAAAGATGCGGTTGCTCAGGGGCTGGAAACCGGCCTTTTGCCAGTGCGGCACCAGGCGGCGCTGGGCGTGCACGTGGACCCGGCGATAGCCCTTGCGGCGGCAAAGTTCGAAGCCTTCGTCGAGGATCGTCTTGGCGACGCCTGAGCCGCGAAAGGCGCGCATCACCGTCATACGCTCGGCCTTGGCGAAGCCGGCGAACCAGCGCAGCCTGAGGCAACCCACCGGGCGGCCGTCGACCCGCCCCAGGATGTGGGTCGAGGTGTAGTCGTTGCCGTCGAATTCCTCGTCGTAGGGGCATTCTTGCTCCGCCATGTAGACCACCGAACGCACGGCGAAGGTCTGCATCAGCTCTTCCGCGTCGCGCACCACGTTGGCGGTGACGCTGGCCTTGACGCTGGCGTCGATGGCGGCGGTCTCAGGCGATGGGCACAAGCGAGCCTCCCTGGTTCTGGTATTTGCGCAAACCCTCGCTTGGGCCGACCCGCACCTCGACCTCGCCGGCTCCGGCCGCGATTTGCTCCAGCGCCTGGGCCACGGCGCTGGCGGTCAGGCCCTTTTCGCCGTCGCGGATGGCGGTCGCCGAGACGCCGTCGCGGCGCAGGAAAGGAAGCGGATAGATCCAACCGCATTCGTCCATGATCAGGCGCGCGTGCATGCCGCCGGCGTCGCTGCCGTGCAGGCCGTGCAGCGCCACCCCGGGATGGGTCCGGCGAATTTCCGCGACGACGCCGAAATAGCCCTTCTCGGCGTAGGTATCGGCCATGTAGGCAACCTCGACGCGGTCGCCCAGGCCCGCCTCCTCGATGGCCAGGCGGATCAGATGCCAACGCGTCTC
Source organism: Alphaproteobacteria bacterium (assembly GCA_030740435.1). Classification (NCBI taxonomy): domain Bacteria; kingdom Pseudomonadati; phylum Pseudomonadota; class Alphaproteobacteria; species Alphaproteobacteria bacterium. The sequence continues at coordinate 8,273 of JASLXG010000125.1, forward strand.
GGGCGCCAGGAAGGCGTTGCCGGTGGGGAAATAGTCGGCGTGGATATCGGCGCGGGCGGTGGTTTCATAGACCTGGAAACCGCGGTCGTGGCGCGCTACGCGGATCTCGCCGCGGCGCAGCGCCCGGACGTGCAGCCAGGGCACGCCGGTGGGATGGACGATGACCTTTTCCAGCCGGCGCTCATCCAGGGCGCGGCGGATGAGTTCGAGATGCGAGTTGTGGAAGGGATTGAAGGTGCCGAAAAAGAGGCCGATGCCGCGGCGCGGGAAGCAGAGAGCACGCAGATCCGACAGCAGCCCCAGGCCGAAGATGACGATGCCGAAGCCGATGCCGCTGGCGAGAAAGATCTCGCGCGCCACGCTGAGCCCGGCCGTGGCCAGGGCCGTCACCACGACGTTGGCCGAGAGCCCGATCAGCACGTTGAGGTAATAATCACCGATGCGGCGTTGAAAGAGGAAAACGCCGAAATACTGCGCGCCCTGCGAGGCCAGCGTGGTGATCACGGCGGCGCCCAGCAAGCCGCCCACCGTGGCAATGCCCTCGGCGCGGATGGCGCCGCCGGCGACGAGCACCGCCAATCCGGCCCAGTTGAAGGCGAACTGGGCGCCGAAGCGGGCCAGGCGGCCGGCGCTGATGCGCGCGGTCAGGGCATTCGCCCACTCCTCGATGCGGCTGCTGAGCCGGGCAAAGGTGGTCAAAAAGGCGGCCACGAATAGCGCCGTGCCGATCAGGGCGGGATTGCCCCAAGCGCTGTGGGCAAAGGCGTAGGAGACGTACATCAATGCACCCATGCATATCGCGATGCGAGTGGATGGGCTACGATAGTTCGCTATTATTAGGCGCATGACGGTGTTCCACACGGCCGGATTGGTTCTGACTCAGGCCTTTCCTCCAGTCATGAGATATGAGACGGTATTGTTAGCCGTTAACGGAATGCCCAATCGCGCAGAGCAAGTATGCAAAAACGCATGTTACGAAACGATCTCAACAACTGGGACGGCATTCGCTTTTTTCTCGCAGTGCTAGAAACCGGAAGCTTCAGCGGCGCCGCTGAGCGCCTCAAAGTCGACCAGACCACGGTCGGCCGGCGCCTGGCCGAAATGGAGAAGCGGCTGGGCGCCAAACTCTTCGACCGCCACGGCAAGGGCATGCGGCCGACGCCGGCGGCTCGTGGCATGGCGGAACAGGCGGGCCAGATGGCGGCGGCCGCCGCCACCATCGAACGCCGGCTCTCGGGTATCGACGGTGAGATGGCGGGTATCGTCCGCATCGCCGTCACCGAAGGTCTGGCTTCGGGCTGGCTGACGCCGCAGCTATTGGATTTCCAGCTCGCCCACCCCAGCATCCTGCTCGAGGTCATCAGCGGCGATCAGCCGCTCGATCTCGGCATCCGCGAGGCCGACGTGGCGATCCGTCTGGTGCGGCCCGAGGCGCCGCAGATCGTCGCCCAGCGCATGGGGGTGATGCGCTTCGCGCTCTATGCGGCGCCGGCCTACGCCAACCTCTTCGGCCTGCCCCGCAGCATCGACGAGCTATTCCAACATCGCCTGGTCGACCACACCGGCTATCACGCCGCCTCCTCGCTGGGGCCCTGGCGCGAGATCGCCAGCCGCCACGAACACGTGGTCTACCGCACCAATTCCTCCTACGCCTACCAGCGCGCCATTTCCGCCGGCCTCGGCATCGGCATGCATCCCACCTATACGCCGAAGATCTTTCCCGACCTGCTGGCCGTGCCGGTCGAGCTCGAGATGCAGACCGAAATCTGGCTGATCTCGCACGAGGAGACCAACCAGGGCGTACGCACCCGCACCGTCATCGATCACATCCGCGAGCTCTTCCGCCGCGACCAGGCAGCCTGGTTTTCCTGAAGCCCGGGATTTTTTCCCGAGCGCTATTGATCCATGGGAAGCGCGGCGATCACGGCGTCGATCTCGTCGGAAGTGTTGACGCCGTGGATTGAGACGCGCACGGCGCCTTCGCGCAAGGATATGAAGATGCCGGCATCACGCAGCCGTTCCTCGATGCTTTCGGGCGAATGGTGCTCGCTCGTGAAGCAAACGATGCCGGCGGCTTGCCTCGCGGGCTGGGGCGAAAGGGGGCCGTATCCCTTGCTCTCCAAGCCCTCGATCAGGCGCTGGGCCAGGCAGGTGGCGTGGTCGTGGATGGTGGCGACGGTGGTTTCTTCGAACAGCTCCAGCGCCGCCTCGCAGGCCGCGGCGTGGGCAAAGCTCAGCGCGCCGGCCTCGAAACGGCCGGCGTCGGGGCGCAGCGGCCAGTCGTATTCGGTCCACGATGCGCCCGGTCGGACGTGGCTGCCGTGGCCCACTTCGTTGAGCTCGAGCTCGTCAAATCGGTCCTTTCGAACGTAGAAAAAACCGAAGCCGATGGGTCCGCAGAGCCATTTATGGACGCCCGCGGCCATGTAGTCGATGGGTGTCTGGGAGACATCGAAGGGGGCGATGGCCAGGGCCTGGATCGAATCCACGGCCAGGCGAATGTCGCGTCCCTGGCAGAATTCCGAAAGCGCCCCCAGGTCGATGCGGTAGCCGTTGGTGAACTGCACGGCACTGATGGCGATCATGCGCGTGTGCTGGTCTGCGGCAGCGGCGAAATCGTCCACCGAGAGCGTGCCCTGCGAGGGCTCGACGAAGCGCACCTCCATGCCCTTGCGCTGGGCGTGCAGCCAGGGATAGACGTTGGCCGGAAACTCCATCGTGCCGACCAACACGTTGTCACCCGAACGCCAGGGAAAGCCGCTGGCGATGGTGCTGACGCCCTCGACGGTATTGCGCAAAAAGGCGACCTCGCCGGCCTCGGCCCCGATCAGCCTGGCCGTCAGTTGGCGCAGGCGGTCGAGCATGGGCTTGGCCTCGTGGACGATGCCGTCACCCAGCCGCGCCTGTTCGGCCATGGCGGCACTACCGGCGGCCACCGCCACCTCCGGGATCAGGCCGATGGAGGCCCAGTTCATGTAGGCCTTGTCGTTGAGGGCGGGGAAATGCTGTCTCAGTTCTTGCGGGGTCATGGCGCTCCGTCCGCCGGCTCAGCCGGCATTTCTATTCCGCCGCGCTGGCGTCCGGTTCGTCGCTCTTGAAGCGCTCCAGCAGCAGGTCGCGCTGGGCCAGGGTGGCAATCCGGTTCTTCTCCTTGACCGGACCGAAGCCGCGGATCTGTTCGGGCAGCGCCGCGATCTCGACGGCCAGGGCATGGTTGTCCTCGCGCAAGCCCTGCAGCAACGCCGCCACGGTCTCTTCGTAGTCGCCGATCAGCGCCCGTTCGGCGCGGCGCTCGGCGGTCCGGCCGAAGATGTCCCAGGGGCCGCCACGCAAGCCCTTGAGGCGGGCCAAGAGGCGGAAGAGGCCGAACACCCAAGGCCCATAGGCCCGCTTGCGCAGCTTGCCGGTCACCGGATCGGGCCTGGAGATCAAGGGTGGTGCCAGCATCACCTCGAGGCGCTCGACGCCCTCGAAGGTGGCCGCAATGCGGCCTGCGAAAGCGGGATCGGCGTAAAGCCTGGCCACCTCGTATTCGTCCTTGATGGCCAGCACCTTGAAGTAGCCCCGCGCCACCGCCTCGGCCAGGCCGGAGCGGCCCTTGGCCTGGCGGCTCTCGGCGGCCTGGGCCCGGGCCACCAGGTTGGCATGGCGCCCGGCCAGGTCGGCGTCCTGGTAGGCCGTGAGGTGGGGGCTGAGCCGCGCCATGGTTTGCTCCAGCGTCTCCGGCTTTTGTCCCTCCCCGCCATCCTCCAGGGCGCCATCCGGGGCGGCCAGGCGTTCGACGGTCTGGCGGTCGACGGCGGCCCAGCGGCCGAGCCGGAAGGTGAGCTGGTTTTCTTCCACCGAAACGCCGTTGAGCTCGATGGCCTTGAGCAGCGCTTCCTCGCCCAGCGGCACCAGGCCTTGCTGCCAGGCATAGCCCAGCATGAAGATGTTGCCGGCGATGGCGTTGCCCACCAGGGCCTCGGCGATGCCCGTGGCGTCGAGGAATTCGCTGTTCTCGGCGCCCACCGCCTCGCGAATAGCCTGCATCGAGATCTCGGAGGGGAAATCGAGGTCGGGGTTGACGGTGAAGGCGCCGGTGATGGTGCGGCGGCTGTTGACCAGCGCCCGCGAGCGCTGGGGATCCAAGGGCGCCAGCGAGGCCGGCTCGGCCGCCACCAGCAAATCGCAGCCCAGCAGCACGTCGGCGGCGCCGGCGTTGAGTCTGGTGGCGACGATATCCTCGCGGCGGGCGGCGAACTGCACGTGGCTGACCACGGCGCCGCCTTTTTGCGACATGCCCAGCGAATCGACGATCGAGGCCGCCTTGCCCTCGAGATGCGCCGCCATGCCCATGAGCGCCCCGATGGTGACCACGCCGGTGCCGCCGACGCCGGTAATGAACATGCCCCAGGGGCGATCCTCGAGCGCCGGCAGCTCGGGTGCCGGCAGCTCGGCCGGGATGCCGGCGGTTCTCGGTAGGCGCTTGCGCAAGCCGCCGCCACGGACCACGACGAAGCTCGGGCAGCCGCCCTTGGCGCAGGTATAGTCCTTGTTGCAGCCCGACTGGTCGATCACGCGCCGCCGCCCCAGCGGCGTCTCGATGGGCACCACCGAGAGGCAGTTGGAAAGCGTATGGCAGTCGCCGCAGCCATCGCAGACGTCGGGGTTGATGAAAATGCGCTTGGCCGGATCGGGATAGCTGCCGCGTTTGCGCCGGCGCCGCTTTTCGGCGGCGCAGACCTGGTCGTAGACCAGCACAGAAACCCCGGGCACTTCACGCAGCTCGCGCTGCACTTGGTCGAGCTCGTCGCGGTGGCGCACCTGGACGCCGCTGGCGAAGCCGGCCGAGGCGCCGTAGCGCGAGGGGTCCTCGACCACCACGAAGATGCGCTCGACGCCCTCGGCCCGCATCTGGTTGGTGATCATGGGCACCGAGAGCGGGCCGTCGATGGGCTGGCCGCCGGTCATGGCGGTGGCGTCGTTGAAGAGGATCTTGAAGGTGATGTTGACCTCGGCCGCGATGCAGGCCCGGACGGCCAGCGAGGCCGAGTGGTAGTAGGTGCCTTCGCCGACGTTGGCGAAGATGTGCGGCAGGTTGCTGAAGGGCGCCTGGCCGATCCAGGGCGCGCCTTCACCGCCCATGTGGGTGGGCAGCGAGGTGCAGTCGTCGCGCATCACGGTCATGTAGTGGCAGCCCACCCCGGCCATGGCGCGGCTGCCTTCGGGGATCTTGGTCGATGAGGCGTGCGGGCAGCCGGGACAGAAGAAGGCGGTGCGCTTGACGCCGCTGGGCGGTGTGTTGAGGGGCCGCGCCTTCTCGGCCAGGAACTCCAGGCGTTGCCGCATGGACGGGCAATCCAGGAACGGCTTCAGGCGCCCGGCCACGACCTCGGTGACGCGGTCGGTGCTGACCTCGCTGTTGGGGCTCATCAGGATATTGCCGTCCGGATCGCGCCGCCCGGTGACGCGGGGACGGCGGGCGTCGGGCAATTCGTAAAGCGCGTCCCGCACCTGCACCTCCATCAGCCGGCGCTTTTCCTCGACCACCAGGACCTCGTCGAGTCCCTCGGCGAATTGGCGCACCAGATCCAGGTCCAGCGGCCAGGGCATGCCGATCTTGAGCAGGCTGACGCCGGCCTCGGCCGCCATGGCGTCGTCGATGCCGAGATCGCGTAGTGCCCGCCGCACGTCGAGGTAGGACTTGCCGGCGGCGATGATGCCGAGGCGCGGCTTAGGCGCAGCAATGGCGACACGGTTGATGGCGTTGGCCCGGGCAAAGGCAATGGCGCCGGGGAGCTTCAGGTTATTCTGCCGTTCCTCGCTCTGCAGCCAGGGGTCGGGCCAGCGGATTTCCACGTCCTGGGGCTCGAGGGCCGGTTCGGGCAGCACGATTTCGCCCTGCTCGACGGCCAGGTCGACGGTGCCCGAGCTGTCCATCAAATCGGCCAGCACCTTGAAGCCGATCCACGAGCCGGTATAGCGCGACATGGCCCAGCCCTTGAGGCCGAACTCCAGCATGTCGGCGATGTCGGCGGGGTAGAGCACCGGCATCATCAGGTGCATGAAGATGGGCTCGCCGTGGGCCGCCGTGTCGGTGGACTTGAGCGCGTGGTCGTCGCCCACCACCGCCAGCACGCCGCCGTGGCGCGCCGTGCCGGCCAGATTGGCGTGGCGCATGGCGTCGCCCGAACGGTCGATGCCGGGGCCCTTGCCGTACCAGATGCCGAAGACGCCGTCGTACTTGCCGCCCTCGTGGATGTTGATCTGCTGGCTGCCCCAGAGGCTGGTGGCGGCGATGTCCTCGTTGACGCCGGGCCGGAAATGTACGTGGTGCTGCTCCAAAAGCTCGGGCATGCGCCAGAGCTCGCGATCGACGGCGCCCACCGGCGAACCGCGGTAGCCGGAAATGAAGCCCGCCGTATTGAGGCCGGCTGCCAGGTCGCGCCGGCGCTGCACCAGGGGCAGGCGCACCAGCGCCTGGGTGCCGGTGAGAAAGACGGTGCCGGTCTCGGCCGTGAACTTGTCGTCGAGGCTTACGCTGCGGAGTGACATGGGATCCTCTTTGCTTGCCGAGAGCCATGATAGCGCCGCCTCCCGGCCTCATGCTAGCCTCCCCGCCGACCCCAACGGAGGAAGAGACCCATGAGTTACGAGAGCCTGATTTACGAGAGCCGTGGCCAGGTGGCCTGGATTACGCTCAACCGGCCCGAGGCGCTGAACGCCATGAACGCGAGCCTGTTGGCCGAGCTGCCGGCCGCCGTCGCCGCCGCCGATGCCGATCCGGACGTCTGGGTCATCGTGCTCACCGGCAAGGGCCGTGCCTTCTGCGCCGGGGCCGATCTCAAGAATGTTTTGCGTGTGATGAATTCCGACGACCCGGGCGCGGTCAGGCGCTTCTTCGAGGAGGCGTCGGGCGCCTTCGCCCGCATCGAGGCCTGCAACACGCCGATCATCGCCGCCGTCAACGGCATCGCCGCAGCCGGCGGGCTCGAGCTGATCCTGTCCTGCGACCTGGTGGTGGCGGCGGAGAGCGCCCGCATCGGCGATGCCCACGCCAATTATGGCGTCATCCCCGGCGGCGGCGGCACCGTGCACCTGCCCATGAAGGTGGGCCCGACCCGGGCCAAGCAGCTTCTCTATACCGGCGATCTGCTGCCGGCGGCGACGCTTCTGGACTGGGGCCTGGTCAACGAGGTGGTGCCCGACGACCAGCTCGAGGCGGCGGTGACGGCCCTGGCCGAGCGGCTGGCGGCCAAGAGCCCGCTGGTGCTGCGGCGCATGAAAGAACTCGTAGCCGACAGCCGCGATGCCTCGTTGGGCTCGGCCCAACGCGCCGAGATCAAGATCTGGGAGGCGCATTGCAAATCCGCCGACGTCTTCGAGGGGCTCAACGCCTTCAGCGAAAAGCGCCAACCCGTCTATAGCGGTAAGTGACATGCAGCCCTATCGCCTGGGTGGCATCGAAATCAGTCGCGTCGTCGAGACCGAGGACCCCTTCCTGCCGCTGCTGGAAATCTTCCCCGAAGCCAGGCCCGAGGACGTCGAGGCCAACCGCCACTGGCTCGAGCCCCGGGCATTGACGCCCGAGGGCGTCATCATCATCCCTGTGCAGTCCTACATCGTACGCACTAGCCGTCACCTGATCGTCATCGATACCTGCGTCGGCAACCACAAGTCCTACGACGGCATGCCCGGCTGGAAGGACCGCCGCCAGACCACCTGGATGGACAACCTGCGCGCCAGCGGCATGGCGCCGGAAGAGGTCGACTACGTTTTCTGCTCGCACCTGCACGTCGATCACTGCGGCTGGAACACCAGTTTCGTCGACGGCCGTTGGGTGCCGACTTTCGCCAACGCCAAATACGTTTTCTCGCGGCCCGAATACGAATCCTCCGAACGCAGCGGAAGCTCGGTCTTCCAGGAAAACGTCCAGCCCATCATGGAGGCCGGCCAGGGCGTGCTGGTGGACATGGACTATGCGCTGGACGACGAGGTCTGGCTCGAGCCCACACCCGGCCACACCAAGGGCCACGTGGCCGTCAACCTGGCCTCCCAGGGCCAACGCGGCGCCATGTGCGGCGACCTGATCCACAGCCCCATCCAGTGCCTGCACCCGGAATGGAGCCCCAAATTCGATCGCGATCCCGAGCAGGCGCGCCAGACCCGGCGCAAGTATCTGGAGAGCCACGCCGACAATGGCGACCTGGTCATGACGGCGCATTTCCCGACGCCTTCCATGGGCCACGTCGTCAGCCGTGACCAGGCGTTCTGGTTCGACTACGTCGCGTAGCATCCTCTCCCTCCAGAGCGGGAGGGAAGGATGGGGGGGTGTGTTGTTGGTGTTTTTTCCCGATGCAGCGCCCCGGCCGTAGCGGCATCGAAAAAGGAATCACTCGCCGCTGGGCAGACCGGAAGCATGGCTTCCGGTCGCAGGGAAAGCGTGTGGAGCCGCCGCCGTCTCAAGTGGCCACTCACTCTGTTCGCTGGGCCACTTGACCCGGTCGTCTGCGAGCCCTCTTTGGAGAGGCCCGCGCGCGATATCTTTCACTTGCCTCGCTATCCCCGTTCCAGCCGGTCCGGCACCTCGCCAATCGATCCTAGCATCGCATCGGCGCGGGAGAAATCGGATCCGGCGTTGAGGTCCGTGGGGATCACCCAACAGCGCAAGCCCGCCGCCTTGGCAGCCACCAAGCCGCGTTCGCTGTCCTCGATGACCAGACATTCGGCAGCGGGAACTCCGGCGCGCTCGAGGGCGCGGCGGTAGGGCTCGGGATCGGGTTTGGTCTTTTCGCAGTCGTCGCCATCGACAACAAAATCGAAGTAGCGCCCGAAACCCGTACGCTCGTGGATGATGGCGAAGTGGTCGCGGTGCGAACTGGTCACCACGCCGACGGTCAGGCGGCCATGGAGCGCCGCCAGCACCGTCTCGGCGCCGGTGATTTCGATGTCCTCGCTGCGCAGCAGCGACCCATAAAGCGCGTCGCGCTGGCGCTTGATATCCTCGATGCTGCGGATCGAATAACCGGTATCGGCCAGCAGGTGCCAGGCGCCCAGGTTCTGGCGCAGGAAGTATTCCTGGAAGGATTCGCGTGTGAGCTCGACGCCATGCGTCGCCATGGTCTGGCGGGTGGCTTCGAAATAGAGACGTTCGGTGTCGACCAGCACGCCGTCGTTGTCGAAAAAAACGCTACGGATCATTCGAAGCGCGGGTAGGCGCCGGCGATGCCGGGCTCGCTGACAGGCTCGACCGGGGCGAGGTACGAGGCGTCGAGCTGATCCAACGCCGTCACGCCCAGCAGCCCCATGGCGGTGACGATTTCCTCTTCCAGGATCTCCAAACACCGCAGCAGCGCCGCCTCGCCGCCGGCCGCCAGGGCCCAGACCTGGAGCTTGCCCAGGCCCACCGCACGAGCCCCAAGGGCTATCGCCTTGAGGATGTCGGTGCCTCGCAGGAAGCCGCCGTCGATGACCACCTCCGCCTGATCGCCCACGGCTTCGACGACCTCGCCCAGCATCTCGATGGTGCCGCGGTTGTGGTCGAGCTGGCGGCCGCCGTGGTTGGAGACGTAGATCACGTCGACGCCGTGCTCGACGGCGATGCGGGCGTCCTCGGCGGTGGCGATGCCCTTGAGGATGATCGGCATCTCGAGCTTGCGGCGCAGGCGCTCCACGGTCTTCCAGTCGAGCTTCGCGAGCTCCGCCGATTCGTCGATGGGCGAATGGCGGCGAAGCACGAAACCGTTCAAGAGGTCGCGCTCGCGCCGGCCATACTTCGCCAGGTCGACGCAGATGCAGAACCCCTGGCAGCCGGCGTCGACGGCGCGCTGGGCCTGGGCGTCGACCCAGTCGGCGTCGCCGCGCACGTAAAGCTGGAAGGCGATGCGGCCGGGCGAGAGCGCCGCCACGTCCTCGATCTCGGGCTCGTTGATGCAGCTCTTCATGGTCAGAATGCCGAAGCTCTCGGCGGCCCGGATCTGGTTGGCGATGCCGCCGTCGGGCCAGATAAGTTGCATCAGCCCGACCGGCGCGAAAAAGACCGGGATGCGCAAATCGCAACCAAGAAACGTCGTCGAGGGATCGACATCCAATACATCGCGCAGTACCCGCGGCCGAAACGCCAGGCGGTCCAGCGCCTGGCGGTTGCGCCTGAGCGTGGTCTCCGATTCGGCGCCGCCCGAGACGAAATCCCACATCACCGGGTCCATGCTCTGGCGCGCCGCCATGGCGATCTCCTGCAGTGTCAGCATGGACTGGATGGGATCCTCGGTATTTTCTTCCTGCGCCATCGCTGGTGCCCCCTCGAATTCCGGCCGGCTAATCTGGCATCCTTCGCGGCCCAAAACAAGACGGGTCCTGGCGGCTTGCCGGCGAGACTTTCAAAGCCCACAATCCGGCGCCATGGAGGCCGAAACGAGCAAAGCCGAGCGCTGGCAGCGCTACTACCAGGAGACCGGTGCCCGGCCGCCGCGCGAGACGTTGCTGTATGCGCTGGATCGCTTCGCCGAGGAAGGACGCGGTCCCGGCTTCGGCGTCGACCTCGGCTCCGGCAACGGCCGCGACACCGTCGAACTCTTGCGCCGGGGCTGGCGGGTATTGGCTGTCGACGCCCAAGAGGCCGCCATAGCCGGCCTGGTCGAGCGGCCGGATTTGCCGGCTGCGGGCGAACTCGAAACCCTGGTCTCGCGCTTCGAGGCGGCCGAGTGGCCCAAGGTCGACCTGGTCAATTCCAGTTTCGCCCTGCCGCTCTGCCCGGCCGCGGATTTCCGCACCACCTGGCGGCGTATCAAAGCCTCGCTCAAGCCCGGTGGCCGCTTCTCCGGCCACTGGTTCGGCCCCTTTGATGACTGGGCCGATGATCCCACCATCACCCACCTCGAACGCAGCCAGGCCGAAGAGCTGCTGGCCGGCCTAGAAATCGAGCACTTTCGCGAAGAAGAAGACGACACGGTAACGCCCCGGGGCCAACCCAAGCACTGGCACATCTTCCACATCGTGGCCCGCCAGGGGGCAGCGTGACGGCGCCCGCCGGGGATTGGGTCGAGCCGGCGCTGCACCAGCGCGCGGCCTCGCGGCTGTTGCTGCTCGATGCCGCCCGCGGCGTCGCCATCCTGATGATGGTGGCCTACCACCTGGCCTGGGACCTGACGGCCTACCGCCTGGTCGAGGTGCCGCTCTACGACAGTTTTTTCTGGCTGGCCTTTCGTTCCTTCATCCCGACCTGTTTTCTCATAATCGTCGGCCTCAGCCTGGTGCCGGCCTATGCAAAGGGCGTTCAGGCCACCAAGCTGGCGAAACGCTTGGTTTTGGTCGGCGGCGGCGCGGCGCTGGTCAGCCTGGCCACCTGGTTCAGCTATCCCCAGACCTGGATCTTCTTCGGCGTGCTGCATTCGATCGCTGTCGCCAGCGTGCTGGCGCTGCCGCTTATCCGGGCACCCTATTGGATTTTGTGGCTGCTCGGCTTGGGCGTCCTGGCGGCGCCCTATTTCCTCGCCTATCCCGTCTTCGACGTACCCTGGCTCTGGTGGCTGGGGCTGGTCGAGGTCTGGCCCCCGACCAACGATTACGTGCCCATCTTCCCCTGGTTCTCGGCCGTCATCGCCGGCCTGGCGCTGGGGCGGCTCTGGTTCGCGAACGGCCCGCCGCCCTGGCTGGCCTGGCGAGCCCCGGGCTCGGCCGGCGCAGTGCTCGACTTCCTGGCCTGGGGCGGGCGTCATGCGCTTGCCATCTACCTTTTGCACCAGCCGATCCTGCTGGGCCTGGTCTGGATGCTCTACGTGGCTCTCACGGGCGAGAGCGGCGGCGGTTTCTTGGGGCGCTAAAAAGAAAAACTGTTGAAATCGGAAAGATGACAACTTACTTGTCATCTTGACAATATGATTGTCGTAAATCCGATGAGGTTCCGCCATGACTTCGCACACCGTCAGCTCCGCCGACCACGCGCACGCCGTGGTGCGCCCGCCGCGCCTCTACCTGGCCGCCCTTATCGTGGCTTTCGCCCTCGACTGGTGGTGGCCCACGACTTTCCTGCCGGCCGGCAGCGCCTGGCCGCTGGGGGCGGTCTTGTTCGCCGCCGGCGTCGCCATCATGACCGTTGCCGTGCGCCAGTTCCGCCGCGCCGGCACCAACGTGCCGACGGTCGAGCCCACAATGGCCATCGTCAGCGACGGCCTCTAAGTGCGTGGGCGGGGGAGTTATGCGCGCTTCATTTCGGTCTGTCGCGTGGGCCGGCAGGACCTCGGGCGCTGGCTGGGACGAAACGGCTGGGCCGTGGCCTATCGGCGCTATTCCCGCGATTACGTCGGCGCGGAAGCGGCGGCGCGGGCCGCCGGCCTGGGGCTTTGGTCGGGATCCTTCGTGATGCCCTGGGACTGGCGGCGGGGAAAAAATCCGGAAATTCTATTCTGAACCCAATTTACGGACTGGTTCCCTTCCTGGTCGGGGGGACACGAACCGAATTGCGGGCAATTCGGATCATGTCCCTTTCAGCCTAACCGCGGTAGCTGGCGGCCTCTTCGAACATCGCCACGACGTTCTCGGGCGGCACGTCGGGCTGGATGTTGTGCACGGAATTAAGCACGTAGCCGCCGCCGGCACCTAGCGTGTCGATGATGTGGCGGACGTTTTCGCGCACCTCGTCCGGTGTGCCGAAAGGCAGCACGTGCTGGGTGTCGATGCCGCCCCAAAAGGTCAGGCGGTCGCCGTACTTTTTCTTCAAACTCGCCGGTTCCATGTTCTTGGCCGCCACCTGGACCGGGTTGAAGCCGTCGATGCCCATCTCGATGAGATCATCAAAGAGCGCCTCGACCGAACCGCAGCAGTGATAGGTGAGCTTGGCGCCGCGGTCCTTGACGGCGCCGAACATGCGGGCGTGGCGGGGCTTCACCAGCTTGCGGTAGATCTCTGGGCTGAAAAGCGTGGCCTGTTGCGTCGCCATGTCGTCGCCGAAAAAGACCAGATCCACCAGGTCGCCGACCTCGTCGAGCGCGTTGTGCGCCACCTTGACCCAATGGTCGGCGACGATGTCCATCATGCGAGCCGTGTATTCGGGATGGCGGTGCAGGTCCATCAGCCAGTCGCCGTAGCCGCGCACGAACTGGCAGCAGTGGACCACGCCGACGGGCAAATTCAGCATCACGGCGCAGTCCGTGTCGTGCAGCTTCTGGGCCTTCTCACGCAGGCCTTCGTAATAGCCCGGGTTGTCCGGATCGGGCCAATCATGGGCTTCGAGGTCGGCCATCTCCGGGGTCTTGTTGTAGAACGGGCCGTCGACGTTGATGTAGGGGTGGACGTCGCGTTTCTCCCAGGTCGTGCCCCATTCGTCGATGTAATGGTCGTCATCGAGGCGCTTGCCGCCGCCGCCCTGGTAGGCGCCCAGGCCGAGGAATCGGGTGTCGACGTTGAAGCGCTCGAGGATGGCGTCGTCGGGGATGACGGTGCGCGAGCGCGCCACGGCCGTTCCCGGTTCCGTGGTGATGCCCAGGTGCTTGCGCAGGCGTTCGTAGGCCGTGAAGTATATTGTCGTGGCGATGCCGCCGCCGAAATCGATCGGCGTGCGGTCGGTGGGCCGGCGTTCGAGGGCGGCAATGATGCGTTCGCGGGAGGTCATTTCGCTCATGGTTCCGTTCCCCTTCTAAAGTCCCAGCAGCGGCGGCAGGCCGGCCAGCGTGGTGATTTCGGCGTCGGGTTGGCCGGGCATGCGCTCGGGCTTCTGGCCGTAACGGTTGACCCAGACCACCTGGTAGCCGAAGGCCGAGCCGGCATAGGCGTCCCAACTGTTCGATGATTGGAAGCAAATCTCCGAGGCGCTGCCGCCCAGCCAGTCGACGGCGAGCTGGTAGACTTTGGGGTCGGTCTTGAAGACGCCGACCTCTTCCACCGAGAGCACGGCATCGAGGAGGTCGCCGATGCCCGCCCCACCGACGGCGGCCGCCAGCATGTCGGGCGAGCCGTTGGACAGGATGGCGGTCTTGAGGCCGCCGGATTTGAGGCGCTCGAGCGTCTCCGGCACCTCCTCGAAGGCGTCGAGCTCCAAATAGCAATTGAGCAGGCGGTCGCGCAGCGCCGCGTCATCGAGGCCGAGACTGTCCATGGCGTAGTCCAGGGCTTCGCCGGTGACCTGCCAGAAGTCGGCGTGCCTGCCCATCAGGCTGCGCAGCCAGGTGTACTGCAGCTGCTTGTCGCGCCAGGCCGCCGACAAGGGGTTCGCCTGGTCGCCCAGGGCATCGCGGCAACTGGCCGTGGCGGCGTTGAAATCGAAAATCGTACCGTAGGCGTCGAACACGCAGGCGCCGACGTTTTGGATGGTCGCTGCGGCCATGTCCCCTCCTGATCCGCGGTCTTCCGGCGGCCGCGCCGGGGGCCACGGGGTGAGCTTGTTGGCGCCCTTCTTGGACCCCTGCGGCGCAATGACCGACCCTTGTCAGGGCATTGCCAGGGCACTGATTGACTTCCCCGGGGCGCCCCAATAGCCTAATATATCAGACGGCGATTTCCTGTATACGGCAATCACCGAACTGGAGCGATCGCCTCGTTATGCCTTGGCGGTCTCTAGGGGGGAAAGGGCGGGCTGGCGGCGCCGCCGCCGGCCTTGCATTTGGGGCAGCAACTGAGTCAACAGGGAGACGACTCGTGAACAAACATATCTTCAAGGCGACGCGCCTTGCCGGGCTGGCCATCCTCTCCGGCGCTCTGCTGGCGGCAGCCACCACGGCCGGCGCCCAAACCAAATGGAAACTGGCCAGTGCCTGGGGCGGCGGACCGCTCCAGGAGCTTGGCGCCAAGGGCTTTGCCGCCAACGTCGAGATGCTGACCAACGGCGGCATCAAGGTTCAGGTTTTCCCCTCCGGCACCTTGGGCAAATCCTTCAAGGTGACCGAAACCGTCAAGAACAATGTGGCCCAGGTCGGCCATCACTGGTCGGGCTACGACTGGGGCAAGGACACCACGGCGGTGGCCTTCGGCAGCTTTGCCGGTAGCATGGATGCGGAGCGCACCATCCACTGGCTCTACGAGGGTGGCGGCAAGGAACTTTGGGCCCAGTGGCGCGACGAGAAATTCGGCGTCGTCGGTTTCCCCTGCGGCATCCGCACGGCCGAAGCCTTCCTGCATTCGCGCAAAGCGGTGCGCACCATGGCCGACCTCAAGGGCCTCAAGTTCCGCACGGCCGGAGCCTGGCAGGCCATCTCCAAGCAACTCGGCGCGGCGCCGGTCAGCCTGCCTGGCGGCGAGGTCTACACCTCGCTCGAGCGTGGGGTCATCGACGCTACCGAATGGGGCACGCTTTATGAAAACATCTCAGTAGGCTTCCACAAAATCGCTAAGTACGTGATCATTCCCGGCGTCCACCAGCCGTCCGCACCCTTCGAGTGCATCGTCAACAAGGCGGCCTGGGGCAAGCTTTCGGCCCGCGATCAGGGTCTGGTGAAATTGGCCGGCAAGATGACGACCATCGATTTCTGGACCAAGGTCGGGCACGAAGACGCCAAGGCGCTGGACTTCTATCGCAAGGCTGGCAACGAAATCATCGAGCTCGATGAAAGCGTTCAGAAGGAAGTCAAGAAGATGGCCGTCAAGTGGGGCGACGATCAGGCGGCCAAGAACCCCTGGTTCGCCAAGGTCTGGAACGCCCAGAAGGCCTACGGCGTGTTGTGGAAAGACGCGGCGCGTTACCGCAATACCAAGGGCTGATCCGCAGCGTGAAACGAGGGGCGCCGCTTGCCGGCGCCCCACTTTCCCCCATAGCACTCCAGTAGCGGCTGAAACTTGGCACGGAATCCCATGCTGACCTTCGTGCGGCTTGGCGAGCGTTTGACCGGCAGCTTCGGTATGGTCGCTGCTTGGCTGATCGTGCCGCTGGTGCTGGCTACCGTTTTCGAGGTTTTTTCGCGCTACGTCCTGAACGATCCCACCATCTGGGCCTACGAGATCGGCTACATGGCCACCGGCACCAACTTCATGCTGGGCATGGCCTTCACGCTTCGCGAACGCGGCCACATCCGCATCGACGTGATCTATGCCCACTTAGATGAGCGAACCAAGGCAGTGGTCGATCTGGTGAGCTATGTGCTGTTGCTGTTGCCGCTGACCTTCTGGTTGACCCTCGATCTTTGGGACTATGCCTATGACGCCTATGTGATCGGCGAGGTGACCGGCGAATCGGCCTGGAATCCGCTGGTCTGGCCCTTCCGCTTGACCTTTTTCGCGGGCTTTGGCCTGCTCGTCGTACAGGGCCTGATGGAAACCATCAAGGTGATCTACTTCCTCTGTGGCTGGGAACTGGAAACTGCAGGCAGCACAGGGAGCTCAACGGCGGATGGGTGATTATCTTGGCCTGTTGATGTTTCCGGCCGTGCTGGCGCTGCTCTTCATGGGCGTCCACGTGGCCATCGCCCTGATGGGTGTGGGCTTTGTCTTTGGCCTCATCACCTTCGATACGGCGGTGATTCATCAATTCATACAGAAGATCGACTCCGTGGCGTCAAACTTCGTGCTG
>JASLXG010000126.1 GCA_030740435.1 Alphaproteobacteria bacterium
TGGTCGGGGAGAGAGGATTTGAACCTCCGGCCCCTACGTCCCGAACGTAGTGCTCTACCAGGCTGAGCTACTCCCCGACGGCTGGACATATAGCGCTCCCGGGGTCTGTTCGCAAGGGCTGCCGTCTGCGCTACCATTGCGCCCGAAAGAGCATCAGGGAGCAGACAGCATGGATCTCAATCTCACGGGCCGGAAGGCCCTGGTTACCGGGGCCTCGCAAGGGATCGGGCGGGCCATTGCCTTGGCGTTGGCCGGCGAGGGCTGCGATCTGGTGCTGGCGGCGCGCTCGGCCGAGAACCTGGCGGCCGTCAAGGCGGCTATCGGCGAGCGCCACAACGTCGCTGTCGAGCTGGTTCCGGGGGACCTCAGCCTGAGCGAGAACCAGCATGCCCTGGCCCGCGATTTTCCCGACGTGGAGCTTCTGATCAATAACGCCGGCGCCATTCCCGGCGGCACGCTCCTGGACATCGACGAGGCCAGATGGCGCGAAGCCTGGGACCTCAAGGTGTTCGGCTACATCAACATTACGCGGGCCTATTACGCCCTGATGAAGGAACGCGGGCAGGGCACCATCATCAACATCATCGGCACCGGAGGCGAACGCACGGTGGCGAGCTATATTTGCGGCGCCGTGGGCAATGCCGCCTTGATGGCGTTTTCCCGGGCGCTCGGCGGCGGCAGCGCCGACGACGGCATTCGCGTCGTCGCCATCAACCCGGGACCGGTCTCTACCGATCGGTTGGTATGTTTGATGCGAGGCTGGGCCGAGGAACGCTTCGGCGACGCCGAGGAATGGCCGAAACTGGCCGAACCCATGCCCTTCGGCCGCCCCGCCACGCCCGAGGAAATCGGCCACATGGCAGCCTTTCTGGCCTCGGACCTCTCGGCCTACACCTCGGGCACTGTGGTCAGCATCGACGGTGGCGGGGTGCACCGCGGCGGCATGCTGTAGGGTGCCGGAACGACACCCGACCGGGCAGTCCCCGGTCGTCTAGCCGGAGGACCAGACGTTGGCGTTGTCGGCAAAATCGGCGCGCTGGGGTTTGACGACGCAGAAGCGCTGGCCACTGGGCGCCTCCATCACCACCCAGCCCCGGATGGCCGCCAACCGCTTGGCGCCAAGACCCTCGAGACGAGCGACTTCAGCCTCGATGTCGTCGCTCTCGATGTCTAGGTGCAGGCGGCTCGGATGATCGACCTGCTGCAGCATGATGCGCACCTCGTCCGGCGGACCTTTCAAGCTGACGTATTTGCCGTCATCGTCGGTCTCGCCGACGGCGTAGCCCAAGGCAGCTCCCCAGAAGTCAGCGTGTTCGGCAAGGTCGCCGGTATGGCAATCTATGACCAGAACACCTAAGCGGCTCTTGTGCATGTCCTATCCCCCGAAATTCGCAGCCCGCGTCAGTTTAGTCTGGAAGTCTTATGAGTGGGATATCCCTTCAGCCCGGCAGCGTGACCGAACCGTCTGCGGCCAGCGGGAAATGGGGGTTCCAGGCTATTTCCCAGAGGTGGCCGTCGGGATCGGCGAAGGCGCCAGCGTAGCCGCCCCATTCGGTGTCGCGGGCGGGCTGGGTGATGGGGGCGCCGGCGGCGGAGGCATCGTCCAGCAGGCTGTCGACGGCCGCTCGTTCGCGGACATTGTGGGCCAAGGCCATCAGCGGGCCGTCCCCGGGGTCGCGCCCCGGCACCCCGGCGTCCTTGGCCAGGGCCTCGCGCCCATAAAGGCTGAACGCCAGGCCGCCGATTTGAAAGAACACGATGTGCTGGTTGGAAAATCCCGAGGCTTTCCAGCCCAGCGCTTCGTAGAAGGCGCGTGCCCGCGGCAGGTCGGCGACGCCGAGCGTGATCAGGCTGACTCGTTGTTCCATGACGCACCCCGGGAATCGTTGGACCTGCGATCGCGGAGTGTATGCCCGCGACATCGTGTCCGCTACCGCTGAGCCCGGAGGTCTGTTAAATTCCCTTGAAATCGAGCTCCGCAAAAAACTCTGCCAGGAGGACGTGACATGACCGGCTGCATCGTGGGCTGGGCCCACACCCGCTTTGGGCGCCTCGAAGACCACACCATCGAAAGCCTGATCACCACCGTGGCGCGCGAGGCCATCAATGATGCCGGGCTCGAGCCCGGCGACATCGACCAGATCTATCTCGGCAACTTCAATGGCGGCCTGGTGGAGCAGGATTTTCCTTCCTCGCTGGTGCTGCAGGCCGACGATGCGCTGCGTTTCACGCCCGTGACCAGGGTCGAGAACGCCTGCGCCACCGGCTCGGCCGCCATCTACCAGGGGCTCAACGCGCTGGCCGCCAGGAAGGCGCGCTTCGTGCTGGCCGTCGGCGCCGAGAAGATGACGGCGGCCGACACGGCCACGGTGACGCAAGTGCTGGCCCGGGCCAGTTACTATGACGAAGAGGCCTCGCAGGGCGTCACCTTCCCGGGCATGTTCGGCAACATCGCGCAGCAGTACTTCCAGCGCCACGGCGACCAGATGGATGCGCTGGCCCGCGTCGCCGCCAAGAACCACAAGAACGGCTCGGTCAACCCCCTGGCCCACATGCAGAAGGACCTGGGCTTCGAGTTCTGCCGCGCCGAGGGCGACAAGAACCCCATGGTGGCCCCGCCGCTCAAGCGCACCGATTGCTCGATGATCTCGGACGGCGCCGCCGCCGTGGTGTTGGCCGACAGCGACCAGGCGCTGGGCATGCAAAAGGCCATTGCCTTCAGGGCCAACGCCCAGGTCAACGATTTCCTGCCTGTCAGCCGGCGTGACATTTTGGCTTACGAGGGACCTAAACGGGCCTTCGACCAGGCCTTCGAGGAGAGCGGCCTGGGCCTTGATGATCTCGATCTGGTCGAGGTCCACGACTGCTTCACCATTGCCGAGCTTCTCTCCTACGAGGCCATGGGCTTGAGCGAGCCGGGCCAGGCGGCGCGGGCGCTGGAGGAAGGCTGGACCGAGAAGGACGGGAAACTTCCCGTCAATCCGTCCGGCGGCCTGAAAGCGAAAGGCCATCCCATCGGCGCCACCGGGGTCTCGATGCACGCCATGACGGCCATGCAGCTGGCCGGCCAGGCCGGCGACATGCAGGTCAAGGACGCCAGCCGAGCCGGCGTCTTCAACATGGGCGGCGCCGCCGTGGCCAGCTACGTCTCGATCCTCGAGCAGATCCGGTGAGCGACCCCTTCAAGGCCCTGGTGGTCGACGAGGTCGAGGGCAAGCCGGAGAACCAGTGGCGCGAGCTGACGCTGGACGACCTGCCCGCCGGTGACGTCGTGGTCGACGTCGCCTATTCCACCCTCAACTACAAGGACGGCCTGGCGCTCAACGGCAACCGCGGCAAAGTCATGCGCAGCTTTCCCATGGTGCCGGGCATCGACCTCGCGGGCACGGTGGAGAGCTCGGATGCCGCCGGCTTCAAAGCCGGCGACCGGGTCGCCATCACCGGCTGGGGGCTCTCGGAAACCGAATGGGGCGGCTATACCCAAGAGGCCCGGGTCAAGGCCGGCCACCTGGTCAAGATCCCGGGCGCCATCAGCCTGCAGCAAGCCATGGCCATCGGCACCGCCGGCTTCACCTCGATGATGTGCGTCATGGCGCTGGAGCACATGGACATCACGCCCGATGCGGGCGAGATCCTGGTGACCGGCGCGGCCGGCGGCGTGGGCAGCGTCGCCGTGGCCATCCTGGCCCGGCTGGGATACACCGTGGCGGCCGTTTCGGGCCGGCCCGAGACGCGCGATTATCTCTCCGGCCTGGGCGCCGCCAGCTTCATCGACCGGGCCGAGTTCGAGGGTGAGGCCAAGCCGCTGGCCAGGCCGCGCTGGCCGGCCGCCGTCGACACCGTGGGCGGCACCATCCTGGCCAACCTTATTCCCCAGATCGAGCAATGGGGCGCCGTCGCCGTCTGCGGCAACGCCGCGGGCTTCGGGCTCGAGACCACGGTGCTGCCCCTGATCCTCAGGGGCGTGAGTTTGATGGGCATAAACTCCGTCTTCGTGCCCCAGGAAAAGCGCGCGGAAATCTGGCGCCGCCTGGCCAGCGACCTGCCGCTCGAGCTCTTGGACGGCATGACCGAGGTGGTGCCGTTCGAGGAGGTGCTGGCGCTGAGCGGCCAGATCCTCAAGGGCCAGGTGCGCGGCCGTACCGTCATCGACGTCAACGCCTGAAGGTGATGACGGGAAGCAAAAAACCGCCGCTGGCCCTGGTCGAGGTGGCCGAACCGATCGTCGACGTCGAAACGACGGCAGACGGCGGCTTCATCGTCCATTGCGCCCGCGAGCTGGGACCCTACGAGGACCAGGTCAGCGCGGCGCTCAGGCGCTGGGCCCGCGACACGCCGGACCACACCTTCCTGGCCGAAAGGCCGGGCGGCGATTCCACCAAGCCCTGGCGGCGGGTGAGCTTCGCCGAGGCCCGGGCCGCCGCCGACGCCATCTCGCAGGCGCTGCTGGACCGCGGCCTGGGGCCGGAACGGCCCGTGATGATCCTCTCGGGGAACGGCATCGACCACGGCTTGCTGGCCCTGGGCGCCATGCAGGTGGGCGTTCCCGTGGTGCCGGTGTCGCCGGCCTATTCGCTGATGAGCCAGGACCTTTCCAAGGTCCGCTACATCGCCGAGCTCTGCCGGCCGGGGCTGGTCTACGTGGCCAGCGGCCCCATGTTCGCCAAGGCCCTGGCGTGCTCGGAACTGGCCGACGTCGAGGTGGTGGTCAGCGCCGAGGCGCCACCCGAGCGCACTGCCACGCCCTTTGCCGACCTCCTCGCCACCACGCCGGGGCCGGCGGTGGCAGCCGCCTACGCCAAGGTGGGGCCTGACAGCATCGCCAAGATCCTCTTCACCTCGGGCTCCACCGGTCTGCCCAAGGGCGTGCTCAACAACCAGCGCATGCTCTGTTCGAGCCAGCAGATGCAGGAGCAGACCTGGCTTTTTCTCAAGCAAAAACCCCTGGTGCTGGTCGATTGGCTGCCCTGGAACCACACTTTCGGCGGCAACCACGACTTCAATCTGGTGCTCTTCCAGGGCGGTACTCTTTACATCGATGGCGGCAAGCCGGCGCCGGGCCTGATCGAACACACGGTGCGCAACCTGGCTGAGGTCTCGCCGACGCTTTATCTCAACGTGCCTGTGGGCTACTCCATGCTGCTGCCTTACCTGGAGAGCGATGCGGCGCTCAGGGCCAACTTCTTCAAGGACCTCGATGCCATCTTCTACGCCGGGGCGGCGCTGCCGCAGGATCTCTGGGAACGCCTGGAAGCGGTCTCCATCAAGGAACGCGGCGATCGCGTCTGGCTAACGTCCGCCTGGGGCTCGACCGAGACCTCGCCGCTGGCCACCTCTTCGCATTATCCCCTGGAGCGCGCCGGCAACGTCGGCGTGCCGACGCCCGGGGTGTCGATCAAGTTCGCGCCGGCCGGCTCCAAGCTCGAGCTTCGCGTCAAGGGGCCTAACGTCATGCCCGGCTACCTCGGCGATGCGGAGCTCACGGCGGCTGCCTTCGACGAGGACGGCTATTATCGTATCGGCGATGCCGGCAAGCTTGCCGATCCCGACGACGCCGCCCGGGGCATCATCTTCGACGGCCGCGTGGCCGAGGATTTCAAGCTCACCAGCGGCACCTGGGTGACCACGGGCTCGCTGCGCATAGCCGCCCTGGCGGCTGCCGCGCCGGCCTTGCAGGACGCCGTGGTCACCGGCCACGACCGCGATTTCGTCGGCCTGCTGGCCTGGCCGAACATCCTGGCCTGCCGCCAGATCGCCGGCCTGGGCGACGAGGCGGGGGCCGACGAGCTGATCGCCAGCCCGGCCGTGCGGGCGCACATCCAGGACAAGCTCGGCGACTACAACGCCAGCGCCGGCGGCTCGTCCAACCGCGTCGCCCGGGTGCTGTTGATGGCCGATCCGGCCTCCATCGACGCCAACGAAATCACCGACAAAGGCTACATCAACCAGCGCGCCACGCTGGAGCGCCGGGCCGACCTGGTGGAGAAGTTGCATGCCGAAGCCCTGGCCGACGACGTCATCGAGATCTGAGTATTGACCGACTGGCGGGCCAGCGTCGATTTCGGCCGCACGGCGGCCGATTATGCGCGCCACCGTGCCGGCTATCCCGACGAGCTGTTCGAACGCCTGGTGGTCCTGGGTGTGGGCCAGCCCGGCCAGCGTTTGCTCGACCTGGCTACCGGCACGGGCTTTCTGGGCCGCGGCTTTGCCCGACGCGGCGCCCGGGTCACCGGTCTCGACCGCTCCGACGAGCTGCTCGGCGAGGCCCGGCGGCTGGACGCCGAGGCGGGCGTCGAGACGGACTGCGTGCTGGGCCGGGCCGAAGAGACAGGGCTCCCGGATACCTCCTTCGACGTGGTGACGGTGGGTCAGGCCTGGCACTGGTTCGAACGGCCCAAGGCCGCCGCCGAGGCCAGGCGCCTGCTGGTCCCCGGCGGGGCCATGGCCATGGCGCATTTCGACTGGCTGCCGGTGCCCGGCAGTGTCGTCGAGGCCAGCGAGGCCCTGATCCAGGCTCACAACCCGGACTGGCCCTGGGGCGGCCGTGACGGCTTCCACACCTACGAGGCAGCCGACCTTAGCGCCGCGGGCTTTGGCGCCATCGAGAGCTTTTCCTTCGATGTCCACGTGCCCTATTCGGCCGAGGCCTGGCGTGGCCGCATTCGCGCCAGCGCCGGCGTCGGCGCCACGCTCTCGGCCGATCGCATCGCCGCCTTCGACGCGGCGCACGTGGAGCTGCTGGCCGAACGCTTTGGCGACGAGCTGATGGCGCCCCACCGAGCTTTCGCCATGATCGGCCGGGCGCCCTGAACCAACCGGCATTTGCCGGCCGCCATGCCGCGCCCCGGTGGTTTACCCAAAGAATCGAGTTCAGCGCTGAACTGGGAATTTTTTTTGTCCAAAACCAATGGGTTGAAGGCAGCATTCATCACGATCTCTGCAAATCCGGCAGGCAAAAAATGCTCTGTCGGCCAATTGCCTCTCTGGGCCGGCACTGCTTCAATGGCTGCCGAACTCCAATCAGGGGAAATTGCCATGCCCAGTGACGACACTTTCACCCTGGCCGCGATACAAGCCGCGCCTGTGCAATTCGACCGCCAGGCCTCGACGGACAAGGCCTGCGACCTGATCGCCGAGGCCGCGAACAAGGGCGCCACCGTGGCGGCCTTTGGCGAGACCTGGCTGCCGGGTTATCCCTTCTTTGCCTTCGGGCCGCAAAGCGCCACTTTCTGGGCCGCCGCCGCTGATTATCTGGAGAACGCCGTCGAGATCCCCAGCCCCACCACCGACAAACTCTGCGCCGCCGCTCGCCAGGCCGGCATCGATGTCGTCATCGGCGTTGCCGAGCTCGATCCCAACACCCGCGGCACGACCTATTGCACCTTGTTGTTCATCGGCAACGACGGCGAAATCCTGGGCCGCCACCGCAAGCTCAAGCCGACTGCCAGCGAGCGTGTGGTCTGGGGCGAGGGCGATGCCGTCGGCCTCAATGCCTACCAGCGCGCTTACGGCCGCCTCAGCGGCCTCAACTGCTGGGAACACCAGATGCTGCTGCCGGGTTATGCCCTGATGGCCCAGGGTACCGGGATCCACGTCGCCGCCTGGCCCGGCCGCGAGGACGAGCGCGCGCCCAAGCCGCCCAGCCCCATGGGCATCCGCCAGCTGCTGCTGTCGCGCGCCTTCGCCGCCCAGGCCGGCTGCTACGTCATCTGCGTCGGCGGCCTGCGCCTGGAGGAACACACGCCCCAAGCCTACCGCGACCTGGTGCGTTACGAGCACACCGGCGACAGCTGCATCATCGATCCCCGCGGCGAGGTCATCGCCGGTCCGGCCCAGGGCGAAACCATACTGCTGGCCCAGGGCTCGAGCGAAATGGTGCTGGCGGCCAAGGCCGGCTGCGATGTCGCCGGCCACTATTCGCGGCCTGACATTTTTCGCCTGTTGGTCAACCGCCGGCCGCTGGAGCGTGTCGGGGAGTTGGGCGGGGAGAGCGGAAACGGGTTGCCCGAAGGTGCCGACGACGGCGAGTAGTCGTCGGCATAGGGCCATTAACTTATGGCCGCCACCACCCTTAACAAACCTTAATTAAGGGGACAGGGACCTAATTGACGGGGACCTAATTAACGAATCGTCGCGCCTCAGGCGCCGCGGGCCACGAAGAAGGGGTTTTCGAAACCGGGCTTGCCGTAGCGCAGGGGCGCACCGTCGAGGGTCTCGACGCGGCCCCCCGCGGCCGCCAGCACGGCGTGGCCGGCGGCGATGTCCCATTCCATGGTGCGGCCGAGACGCGGGTAAAGGTCGGCCTCGCCGGCCGCCACCAGGCAGAGCTTGAGCGAGCTGCCGGCCGCGGTCAGCGACTTGACCTCGAAGTCGGCCAGGTAATCGTCGGTCTTGGCGTCGCGGTGCGAGCGGCTGGCCACCACCACCAGGCCGTCGGCGGCCGGCCGGCGCACCACGATGGGGCGCGCCGCGCCACCATCTTTTTCCAGCGTCACCGCCCCCGGTCCGGCCAGATAGAGCTGCCCGATAGCCGGGGCGAAAACCACGCCGAGCGTCGGCAGGCCGTCCTCGATCAGGGCCACGTTGACGGTGAACTCGCCGTTCCTGCTGATGAATTCCTTGGTGCCGTCGAGGGGGTCGACCAGCCAGAAGGGGCCCTCGCCGATCTCGGGGATGCGGCCGGCGGCGACGCTTTCCTCGGCGATCACCGGAATCTCCGGGGCCAACTCGGCCAGGGCCGCCAGGATCACCGCCTCGGCCGCTTCGTCGGCCTCGGTAACCGGCGATTGGTCGGCCTTGGCGCGTACCGCGATATGGCCC
Organism: Alphaproteobacteria bacterium; assembly: GCA_030740435.1. Classification (NCBI taxonomy): domain Bacteria; kingdom Pseudomonadati; phylum Pseudomonadota; class Alphaproteobacteria; species Alphaproteobacteria bacterium. Next base: position 8,821 of record JASLXG010000126.1, read on the forward strand.
TGGTAGATATTCATGATGACGGCGCCGGCCTCGAGCGCGATTTGGCGCAGGCCGGGCAGAAGCTGGTCTCGGGGCTCGGGCATGGCGTCTCCGGGGTACTTGGCTGCCGGACTGGACCATTCTGCGCCGCCCGGGTCAAGTCTCCCCGAGCTGATCACAAGGTGTTCACAAACCTGTCAGTATGAAGCGGACCTGGGCGTCGCTATATTTCAATCAAGGTGGAGAAATTGACTGTGCCCAGCATACTGGTAATCGACGACGAACAGCCCTTGCGCGAAGCCATGCGCTTCACGCTGGAGGAAGAGGGCTACGACATCGTCGACGCGGAAAACGGCCGCGCCGGCATCGATATCTACCGCCAAAGCCCCACCGACCTCATCATCACCGACATCATCATGCCCGATTACGAGGGCATGGAGACCATCCTGGCGCTCAAGCGCGAGTTTCCCGAGGCCCGCATCATCGCCATGTCGGGCAGCAAACCGTCGGGTCCGGCCTCGTTCCTGAGCATGGCCGAAAAGCTGGGCGCCGGCCACACGCTGACCAAACCCTTCCGCCGGGCCGAACTGCTCTCGGCGGTGCGCCAGAGCCTGAACGGGCATTAGAACACCTCAGGAATAATCCGAAGCGCCCGCCGGCTCGACTTCCCGCACGGATATCTAACCCGCTCGGTCTGGGAAACCAACGAATATTCAGCCTGCCGCCGGGTCTCACCGAGGGTTCCACGATGGCCGTGGCGCATGGCATGCCGCCCAGCAGTCTATGCTTTCATTACAATCGGATTCCAGATATTTCTCCGTATCGAAATTAGAAAAGTCATAAAGCCTTTTGATTCAATTGATAAAATTGTTGACAAGGGATTCCCAAACCCGCATCTTTGGCGGCCACGGCGGAGCCTGGAATGGATTGAGCTCTGGTGCGGAGGGGTAGATGGCTGACGGTAGGGACAAAGGCGGCGCCCAGTTGACGGTCTACGGCATCATCGCCGCCGTCGGCCTGTTGCTGGCCTTGATATCGATTCCCGAGCTGCCGGCCTTCGGCAACCCCGGTTGGCTCGACGGCGGCGTCAAGCGCAGCCTGCCCGACGATTTTCTGCTGCTGCCGGAGGAGGGCGACCTCGAGGCGGCGGTGCCGAGTGCCCGAGTGACTCCCGCGGCCCCTGTGCCCAGCCCCAATGTCAGCCGCAAAGTCACCATTGGCCGCGGCGACACCCTGATGAAAGCCATCCTGCGCAGCGGCAGCGACCGCAAGCAGGCCCACGCTGCCATCTCTTCGCTGCAGGATGTCTTCAATCCCAAGAGCCTGCGCCCCGGCCAGACTCTGATGGCAACCTATAGGCAAGGAACGGCCGGCAAGCCGGCGAAGCTGCTGGTGGCGCTGCGCCTTCATGCCGATGCCGAGCACGAAATCGCCGCTGAGCGGACGGTCAGCGGTGAATTCACCGCCCGTGGCATCGTCAAGGAGCTGGAAGGCGTCTCCTACCACGCCGCCGCCACCATCAACGACAGCCTGTTCCTGGCCGCCCGCCGGGCCGGCGTGCCCAACCGCCTGATCATGGATGTCATCCGTATCTTCAGCTGGGACGTCGATTTCCAGCGTGACATCCAACCCGGCGACCGCTTCGAGATCCTTTTCGAGCGTCTGCACGACGAAAGCGGCCGGCCGGTAAAGGACGGCGCCCTGCGTTACGCCGCGCTGACGCTGAGCGGCATCCACTACCCGCTCTACCGTTTCGAAAGCCAGCCCCAGCGCTTCGATTACTTCAACGCCTCGGGCCACAGCGCCCGCAAGGCACTGCTGCGCACGCCGGTCGACGGGGCGCGCTTGTCATCGCGCTACGGCAAGCGGCGTCATCCCATCCTGGGTTACACGCGCATGCATCGCGGGCTCGACTTCGCGGCCCCGCGGGGTACGCCGATCATGGCCGGCGGCGATGGCGTGGTCGAGGCCATCGGCCGCAAGGGCGCCTATGGACGTTACATCCGGCTGCGCCACAACAGCCGCTACAAGACGGCTTATGGGCATCTGCGCCGCTACGCCAAGGGCCTGCGCCGGGGCCAGCGGGTGCGCCAGGGCCAGACCATCGGCTACGTCGGTTCGTCGGGCCGCTCGACCGGTCCGCACCTGCACTACGAAGTGCTGGTCGGCAACCGCCAGCTCAATCCGCTCAAGATCAAGTTGCCGACCGGGCAGAAACTCGGGGGCGCCGTGTTGGCCCGTTTCGAGGCGCTGCGCCGCGATGTCGACTTGGCCCGGGCCGAAACCCCGCTGGCCACCAAACTGGCCCAGCGGGAGTAGTTATTTCGCTCCCGGCAGCGGTTGGCCGGGCAATTCCAACAAAACTTGAAATCGCGCTAGTGTGATGATTCTGAAGTTCGGCGCATTTCACGCGTCGAAATTCGGGATCTGAATCACACTAGAATCAAATGTTTAGTGGCCTGCTTATCCCAGAAATTCATCCTATGAATTTCTGGGGCAGGACACTAGCCGCCGCGCCATTCCCCGCCCGGCCGGCCTTCGCGGGAGGCATGCCCGGAGCCCGGCCCTGTGCGCGGCTTTTCTTTCTTTTCGGGTATGTGACCGATGATGCCCGTGAGGTCGGCGTCGGTGAGCACGGTGCCCTTCATGTTGGCCCCGGTGACGTCGGCATCGGTCAGGATGGCGTCGCTGCAGTTGGTCGGCCAGGGGCCTGGCCGGTGGCGTCGCCGGAAGCGCTCTTGAGCTCGACGGTGCTGAGATCGGCCCGGCGCAGGTTGGCGGCAAGCATATTGGCGCGTTGCATATTGGCACCGGAAAAGTCGGCGCCCCGCAGATCGGCGTCGCGCAGGTTGGCGTCGCTGAGATCGGCCAACACCAATAGCGCCTTGGACAGATTGGCGCCGGAAAGATTGCAGCCCTTGAGCTCGGCGCCCGAAAGTGCGGCGCCGGCGAGGTCGACGCCGTGCAGATCCTCACCCGACAGTGAGACCCGTTCGCCACTTGAGCCGTTGGATTCGACCCACAAAGCGTGACCGGCCAGCATTTTCTGCATGCCCAACGAAAGATCGGTGGCACCGCGGCAAACCGTGGCGCCGGTCAGGTCGGCCTTATCGAGGTCGGTTTCGGCCAGAATGGCACCGCTCAGATTGGCACCATCCAAGCGCGTCATGGCGAATTGCGCGCTTTGCAGGTTGGCACCGGTCAGGTTGGCACCACGCAGGCGGGCCGATCCGAGGTTGGCGCCCGAGAGATCGACACCGCGCATGTCTACCTGGGGCATCTGGGCCCGTTTGAGGCTGGCGCGTTTGGCCGAGGTGTTGCGCAGCTTGGCCTTGGACATCTTGGCGTCGTCGAGGCTGGCATCGTCGAGATTGGCGTTCGAGAGGTCGGCCGCGGTCTCCTCCTGCTGGCCCACCTGCTCCTTGATGTGGACCAGGGCGCCGGGACGCATGTCGGCATCGTTCAGGTTGGCCCCGGCCAGCTGGGCGCCATGGAAACTGACGCCCCGGAGGTCGGCCCGAGAAAAGTCGGCAGCGCGCAGGTCGGCCCGGTCGAAGATGGCCCCAAACAGGTCGGCGTAGGAGAAATTAGCGCCGATCAATTTGCAATCGCTGAAGTCGGCGCCCGACAGCACCGCTTGGGAGAGGTCGACCTTGGTCAGCTTGAGGCCGCCAAAATCGACATTCTTGAGGTTGGCACGCCGCCCTCCGGTCAGCGATTTGACAAAGCGCTGATGGAGTTTGAGAGCCGCGACAAGGTCTTCGGGTTTCATACCTTCCCCAGCACCCCTGGGTATTACCTCCCCAACGGCGGCAAGCGACAAACCAAAAAACACGGCCCAGGCTATCGCAGCAAAGCGTCAGCCCACCCGGCACATGTCAACTGTTAAGCAATTGCATACACGTCAACCGTTAAGCATTTGCATAATAGCAGAAAATGCCGTCGCCCTGGCAAGCGACGGCTGTCATGTAGATTGCTAGGTTCGGCACCCTTCAAGCGGCTTCGATCAACACACCATTGATGCTGAGGCCATCGGCGGCGGCCGAGACCTTGACGGTGTCGCCCTCGGCGATCTCGCCGGCCACGATCAGATTGGCCAGCGGGTTCTGGATATGGCGCTGAATCACCCGCTTCAGGGGCCGGGCCCCATAGACCGGATCGGTGCCTTTCTCGGCCAGCCATGAGGCGGCCGCCTCGTCAAGCTCAAGCCGCAGACCGCGGCCGGCCAGCAGCGCCACCAGAGCAGCCACCTGGATGGCCACGATGCCGTCCATGTGGCTGCGTTCCAGGCGGTGGAAGATGATGATTTCGTCGAGCCGGTTGAGGAATTCCGGCCTAAAGTGGGCCCGGGTGAGGGCCAGAACTTCCTCGCGCACGGCATCGTCGCTGGCGGCGTCGACCCGGGCGGCCAGGATTTCGGAACCCAGGTTGGAGGTCAGCACGATGAGGGTGTTGCGAAAATCGACGGTGCGGCCGTGGCCGTCGGTCAGGCGGCCGTCGTCGAGCACCTGCAGGAGCAGGTTGAAGACGTCGCCATGGGCCTTCTCGACCTCGTCGAAGAGGATCACCTGGTAGGGCCGCCGGCGTACCGCCTCGGTCAGCTCGCCGCCGTCGTCGTAGCCGACGTAGCCGGGCGGCGCACCGATCAGCCGGGCCACGGCGTGCTTCTCCATGTATTCCGACATGTCGATGCGAACCAGCGCCTGTTCGTCATTGAAGAGGATTTCGGCCAGCGCCTTGGTGAGCTCCGTCTTGCCCACGCCGGTGGGTCCGAGAAAGAGAAACGAGCCGATCGGCCGGGCCGCGTCCTGGAGACCGGCCCGGGCCCGTCGCACGGCGTTGGCAACGGCTTCGACGGCTTCGCCCTGGCCGACCACGCGCCGGCCCAGCAAACTTTCTAGCTGCAAGAGCTTTTGCCGCTCGCCGGCCAGCATGCGGTCGACGGGAATGCCCGTCCAGCGCGATACCAAGTGCGCAATATCGGCTTCCGCGACGGCGTCTTGCAAGAGCTGCGGGCCGCTGCCTTGCCCGGCCGCCGCCAGCGGCCCATTGGCGGCGTCGGCCTCGGTTGCCGCCAGGCTGCTCTCGAGCTCGGGAATGATGCCATAGGCGAGCTCGCCGGCTCGCGCGAGGTCGCCTTCACGCTGCACCTGCGCCAGTTCAAGCCGGGCGCCATCAAGCTCCTCCTTGATGCGGGTGGCGTCGGCTAGCTTGCCTTTGCCGGCCTGCCAGCGCTCGGTGAGCTCGGCGGACTGTTTCTCCAGCCCGGCCAGTTCGCCTTGCAGGCGTACGAGGCGGTCGCGCGAGGCGTCATCGTTTTCCTTCTTGAGGGCCTCGCGCTCGATCTTGAGCTGGATGATGCGGCGGTCGAGCTCATCGATCTCTTCGGGCTTGCTGTCGATTTCCATGCGCCGCCGGCTGGCCGCCTCGTCGATCAAGTCGATGGCCTTGTCGGGCAGGAAGCGATCCGCGATGTAGCGCTGCGAAAGCGTCGCCGCGGCGACGATGGCGCCGTCGCTGATGCGTACGCCGTGATGCAGCTCGTACTTTTCCTTCAGTCCGCGCAGAATCGAAACCGCTTCCTCGACACCGGGCTCGGAGACGTAGACCGACTGAAAGCGGCGCGCCAGCGCGGGATCCTTCTCGACGTACAGGCGATATTCGTCCAGCGTCGTGGCCCCCAGGCAATGCAACTCGCCACGCGCCAGGGCCGGCTTGAGCAAGGAGGATGCGTCCATCGCCCCCTGGGCGGCACCGGCGCCGATCAGGGTGTGCAGTTCGTCGACGAAAAGCACGACCTCACCGGCCGCCGCCTGGATCTCCGCCAGCAGCGCCTTGAGGCGTTCCTCGAACTCGCCGCGGAACTTGGCACCGGCGATCATGGCGCCCAGATCGAGCGCCATCAGGCGCTTGCCTTGCAACGATTCCGGCACGTCGGAATTGACGATGCGCTGGGCCAGGCCCTCGATGATGGCGGTCTTGCCGACACCGGGCTCGCCGATCAGAACCGGATTGTTCTTGGTGCGGCGCGACAGCACTTGGATGGTACGGCGGATTTCCTCGTCGCGCCCGATCACCGGATCGAGCTTGCCGGTCCTCGCCGCCTCGGTCAGATCGCGGGCATATTTCTTCAGCGCATCGTAGCCGCCTTCGGCACCGGCGCTGTCGGCGCGCCGGCCCTTGCGCTTCTCGTCGATGGCCCGGTTCAGAGCTTGCGGGGTCACGCCGGCCTCTCTGAGAATGTCGCCCGAGGGCGTGCCAGCGGCCAGCGCCAGCACCATCAGCAGCCTTTCCACCGTGACGAAACTGTCACCCACCTTTTGCGCCAGTTTTTCCGCCGCCTCGAAGAGCCGCGCCGTTTCCGCCGCCAGGTAGAGCTGGCCCGCCCCCGGTCCCTCCACCGTCGGCAATTCGGCCAGCGCCGCCGTCACCGCCTCGGGCACCTCTTCGGGCCGGCCGCCGGCCGCCCGCATGAGCTCCGAGGCCAGGCCTTCGGGGTCGTCGCAGAGCACCTTCAGCAGGTGTTCCGGGGTGAACTGTTGATGGCCCGAGCGCAGCGCCAATCCCTCGGCCGCCTGAATGAAGCCGCGCGAACGGTCGCTGTAGTTGTCGAATTCCATATCACCATTCCGCTCAAGTCGGGCCGGCCGGCCGGCACAGTCTATCAAATGGTGTTGCGGAAATAACACACAAGAAGAAAATCGCCTTGCCAGAGCGGTCAAAGCTGCCGGCAGATACCGACGGGAACTTGGATGATTGTTCGCGGAGTGCCGTCAGGCTGTGCTCTCGGCCTCTTGGGGCTCGCTCTCGCCGGCCGCGGTTTCGACCACGGTCGTCTCGACCACGGCCTCTTCGATCGGCGGCATTTCGACCGCCTTGAGCACCGGCTGCGGGGCGTCAGCAATGGTCCTCGCGGGTGCCGCGTTTTGTTCGTCGGCGGCCTCGGTTTGCGCTACCGGTCGGGGCTGGGGTTGATTGGCGGCCTCTTGCGCCGCCTCGACGTGGCGGCCGTTCTGCCTGTTCTGCGTTTCCTGACGCTGTTGCTGCTCGCCGCTCTGCAGGCGCAGATAGTGTTCGGCGTGCTGGAAATAGCCTTCGGCCTTGATGCGGTCGCCGCTTGTCGTGGCCTCGCGGGCCAGGGTCAGGTATTTGTCGCAAACCTGACTGGCGGTGCCTCGAACCTTTACGTCGGGCCCGTTGCTATCGTAGCTGCGGTTGGCGTTGTGACTGTGCCTGCGTCCGCCGGAGCGTCCGCCGCGCCCACGTTTACCGTTGCCGATGTGCTTCATATCACCAAGTCTGTCCCTGTTATCCCCGAAAATCTCCTGACCCTCACGCACCCACCCCGCGCCTGCACAGGGCCGCTCTCGGGCATGATGCCCGCAAGGAAATGCCTAATTTCGGCCCTTGGACCTGACCCCCAACCCCATCCTTTTGCATCGACCAACAGGTTCAGCAACGGATATGGACCGGGTCAGACGGCGTTTCTGGGTTTGCCCCGAAGCCCGCCAAATCGAGCGGGGTCGCCGCTATCGGCCTAGACCCTAGCGGCGCCGATGGCGCTTTCCAACCTTTATTTTTCCTTGACAAGCCTTGATGCGGATGTTTCGGCAACCAGGCAGCGCGGCCGTCCCGCCAGGTCCCGGTGCGGCGCCGCCGGGGTCAGGCCGGCGTCTTGCAGCAGGGCCGCCACCGACCCGGCCTGATCGGCGGCGATCTCGATTATGGCCCGGCCGCCGGCGGCCAGAAGGTCGGGCAGCCGCGGCACCAGCCGGCGGTAGGCGGTTAGCCCATCGACGCCACCGTCGAGCGCCAAGCCGGGATCCCAGAGCCGCACCTCGGGCTGCAACCCGGCGATGGCGGAGCTGGGCACATAGGGAGGATTGCAGACGATCAAATCGAAGCGCCCCCGCAGCCCGGCGCTCCAGTCCATGGCGGCGAAAGCGGCGCGCCCCGAGAAACCCAGAGCGGTGATATTGTCGCGCGCCACAATCAGCGCCGCCGGGTCGAGGTCGACGCCGAGGCCGAAGGCAAGCGGCAATTCCTTGAGCAGCGCGCCCAGCAGGCAACCGCTGCCGCAACCAAGGTCCAAGAGGCGCCACGCCCGCCGGCGTTCCGAGAGCGCCTCGAGCGCCACCTCGATGATGGTCTCGCTGTCCGGCCGCGGGTCCAGCGTGGCCGGTCCCAGGGCGAAATCGAGGCTCCAGAATTCCCGCCGCCCGACGATGCGGGAGACCGGTTCGCGGCGCCGCCGCCGCGCCACGGCGGCCCGGAAGGCGGCCACCCCGGCACTGCCCAGCGGGCCGGCGGGCCGGGTCACCAGGGCTGCGGCGTCGAGACCGGCGGCATGGCCGAGCAACAACTTGGCATCGCGCCGGGGCTCCGCCACTGCGGCCGCGCCGAGCTCAATCGCCGCCCAGGCCAGCCAGGCGCCGATGCCGGTGTCAGGCTCTGGGCCGGATTCAGCCGGGGCCGGCCGGTGCTTCATTCGCCACCTTCCAAATCGGCCAAGCGGCCGGCCTGGTCGTCGGCCGTGAGGGCGTCGACGACCTCGTCCAGGGCCTCGCCGGCCAGCACCTTGTCGAGTTTGTGCAGCGTCAGGCCGATGCGGTGATCGGTGACCCGGCCCTGGGGGAAATTGTAGGTGCGTACGCGTTCCGAGCGATCGCCCGAGCCGATCTGGCCGCGCCGCGAGGCGGCGCGTTCGGCATCGGCCTTGGCACGCTCCATGTCGTAGAGCCGCGAGCGCAGGATCTTCAGCGCCTTGGCCCGGTTCTTGTGCTGCGATTTCTCGTCCTGCTGGGTGACCACGAGGCCGGTCGGCAGATGGGTCAGGCGGACCGCCGAGTCGGTGGTGTTGACCGACTGGCCGCCGGGGCCCGAGGCGCGGTAGACGTCGACGCGCAGGTCTTTCTCGTCGATTTCCACGTCGATCTCCTCGGCCTCGGGCAGCACCGCCACGGTGGCGGCCGAGGTGTGGATGCGGCCCGAGGATTCGGTTTCCGGCACGCGCTGCACACGGTGGACGCCGGATTCGTACTTGAGGCGGGCAAAGACGCCGCGGCCCGAGACCAGGATCTGGGCCTCCTTGACGCCGCCGAGGTCGGTGTCGGAGATTTGCATGGTCTCCATCTTCCAGCCCTTGAACTCGGCGTAGCGCTGGTACATGCGCAGCAGATCTCCGGCGAACAGCGCCGCCTCGTCGCCGCCGGTGCCGGCGCGCAGCTCGAGAATGGCGTTCTTCCGGTCGGCCGTATCGGCCGGCAGCAACTGCACCCTGAGCGCATGTTCCAGCCCGGGCAGGCGCTGGCGCAGCTCGGCCAACTCGGCCTCGGCCAGCTCGCGCATCTCGGGCTCGGCGATCAGCTCCTCGAGGTCGCTGATTTCGCCCAGGCAGGAACTGTAGTCCGCGATGGCGGCGATGACCGGAGCGAGTTCGGCGTATTCCTTCGAGAGCCGGATGAATTCGTCGCCGCCGCCGCCGATCTCGGCCATGCGGGCCTCGATGTCGCGGTGGTGATCAACGATGCTTTGGAGCTTTTCCTGAGGGATCATGGCTTCGCCAGATAGGACTGCAGCGCTTCGGCCAGCCCCTCGAGCGCCACCTCGTGTTGCTCGCCTGAATCCAGATCCCGCACCGTGGCGGCGCCGCGGGCCAGTTCGTCCTCGCCCAGCAGCACCGCCGCCCGGGCGTTGAGCTTGTTGGCGCGCTTCAGCCGCTTGCCCAAGTTGCCGCGATAGCCGTGCTCCACCACGTGTCCCCGGCCGCGCAGGTCGTGGACCAGGGCCAGAACCTTGGTGTCCGGCACCTCGCCGATCGGGATCACGGCAATCGGGCGGCTGGGCGCGGGCGGCTCGGCCACCATCATGGCCAGGCGTTCGATGCCGCCGGCCCAACCGATACCCGGCGTCGGCGGCCCGCCCAGGGCCTCGATCAGGCCGTCATAACGGCCGCCGGCGATGACTGCGCCCTGGGCGCCCAACTCGTCGGTGACGAACTCGTAGGCGGTGTGGGTGTAGTAGTCCAAGCCCCGCACCAGACGCTCGTTGTGTTGGAACTCGATGCCGATGGCCTCGAGGCCGGCCCGCACCTCGGCGTAGAAATCCGCCGAATGCCGGTTGAGGTAGTCGCCGAGCCTGGGCGCCTCGGGGATCAGCTCGCGATCGCCCGGGTCCTTGGAATCGAGGATGCGCAGCGGGTTGCGTTCGAGGCGCGCCCGGCTGTCTTCCGACAAGGCATCGAGGTGCTGGCTGAAATAGGCCACCAGGGCCTGGCGGTAGGCGCCGCGGCTTTCGCGATCGCCGAGCGTGTTGATCTCGAGCCGCACGCGGCCCGCCAGCCCCAGCGCCGCCAGGATGTCGGCGCCCAGCGCCACCACCTCGATGTCGGCCTGGGGCTCGGCCACACCGAGGATCTCGGCGTCGATCTGGTGGAACTGGCGCAGCCGGCCCTTTTGTGGCCGCTCGTAGCGGAACATGGGGCCATGGCCGAAGAACTTGAGCGGCAGATCCTGGCGCAGGCCGCCGGAGATGAAAGCCCGGGCGATGCCGGCGGTGTATTCGGGACGCAACGTGATCTGCTCGTCGCCGCGGTCCTTGAAGGTGTACATCTCCTTGGTCACGACGTCCGAGCTCTCGCCCATGGTGCGCTGGAAGACCTCGGTGAATTCGAAGATCGGCGTGGCGATCTCGCCGAAGCCATAGCGTTCGGCCTGCTCTCGCGCCATCTCGACGACCTGGCGGTGGCGCCGGCCCTCTTCGGGCAGAATGTCGTGCGTGCCGCGCACGGGTTGGACTTGAGACACCTGTGAATCTCTCCGCGTTGCTTGCTGCTCAAGAAGCCTGGGCCAACGCCTCGGCGGACTCGGCCGCCGCGATCTCGGCCACCCGGCTCTCCACCAGTTCGACGATGTGCCCGACCAGGCCGGCGTCGTCGATCTTGTGGTCTTCAACGCCGGCCAGGTAGATCAGATGGTTGTTGGGGCCGCCGCCGGTCAGGCCGATGTCGGTCTGGCGCGCTTCGCCGGGTCCGTTGACCACGCAACCGATGATCGAGAGCGTCAGCGGCGTCGTGATATGGGCCAGCCGCTCTTCCAGCGCCGCCACCGTCTCGATCACGGGAAAGGCCTGGCGGGCGCAGGACGGGCAGGCGATGACGGTGACGCCGCGGCGGCGCAGGTCGAGCGCCTTGAGGATCTCGAAGCCGGCCCGCACCTCGGCCAGCGGATCGGCCGACAGCGAGACCCGGATGGTATCGCCTATACCCTCCCACAAGAGCGCGCCCAGACCGATAGCCGACTTGACGGTGCCGCTGACGGCACCGCCGGCCTCGGTGATGCCGAGGTGAAGCGCGTGGTCGCAGGCGGCGGCAAGCTGGCGGTAGGCGGCAACGGCGAGAAAAACGTCGGAGGCCTTGACGCTGATCTTGAAGTCAAAGAAATCCTCGTCCTCGAGCCAGCGCGCCTGGCCCAGCGCGCTCTCGACCATGGCCTCGGGGCAGGGCTCGCCATATTTCCGCAACAGCTCTTCCTCCAGCGAGCCGGCATTGACGCCGATGCGCATGGAGCAGCCATGATCGCGAGCCGCCCGCACCACCTCGCGCACGCGATCACGCGAGCCGATATTGCCGGGATTGAGGCGCAGGCAGGCGGCCCCGGCCTCGGCCGCCTCGATGGCACGGCGGTAATGGAAGTGGATGTCGGCGACGATCGGCACGCCTGACGCCTTGACGATCTCAGCCAGGGCCCGGGTGGCATCGGCGTCGGGGCACGATACCCGCACGATGTCGGCGCCGGCCTCGACGAGTGCCGCCACCTGGGCCTGTGTGGCGGCCACCTCGGCGGTTGGCGTGTTGGTCATCGACTGCACCGTGATGGGTGCGCCGCCGCCGACCGCCACATCGCCGACCTGGATGCGGCGGCTGGGCCGGCGGGCGATGTCTCGATAGCTTCGAAGGCTCATGGTCTCAAGCCGCTGGCGGCCCAAATTTCGGCGCGCGGGGAAAACAGGGATCGACCGGGAAAATGCGCCGAAGTGGCGCCAAGATCAAGCGGGCTATCGATCCGAGCGCAGTTTGGCCATCAGCCAATCGACCGACAGCGGCAGGTTGCGCGCTACCTCGCCAATGGCGCCGATGCTCGGCAGGCGGTTGCCATCGACGAAGATTTCCAGCGCCCCGGCATTGCCGGTGGTCAGCACGATGTCGTCGCGCGGCGGCGCCAGAAATTTGTCGCCCTGGCGCAGCACCCGCGTGAGCAAGAGATCTCCTGTCTCGGTCGTCACCTGGACCCAGGCGTCGGCGCGGGCCTGCACCACGACACGGGCATTCCAGTTGCCGGCACCGAAAATCTGTGGCACGCGGCCGGCGCCGGTCGGCTGCGTGGCCGTGACGGCACTGGCCGCCGCGCCGGCCGAGGCGCTTTGCGGCGCGGTTTGTGCCCTGTTTTGCGGCACTGCCGGCGGCGGACTGGGCGGTGCCGGCTCGACGTCCGCCGTCTGCTCTGGGGCGACGGCTGGCGGCGGACTGGGCGGTGCCGGCTCGACGACCGCCGTCCGCTCTGGGGCGACGGTTGGCGCCGGGCTGGGCGGTGCCGGCTCGACCATCGCCGCGGCTTGCTCGGCGGCGGCCGGCGCTTGGGTAACGGCGGCCGGCAGGGCCAGGGCCGACCCTGGCCGGCTGGGCAGGGGGTAGGCCACCACGTCCACCGGCACCGAAGCGGGCGACGGCCCCTGCAGGGCCTGACCAGCGTCGGGGTTCAGCAGACGGCGGCTGATGCCGTCCGGGGTTTGGCTGGCGCGAACGCTCGGCGCCGGCACTTCGGTCTCGGTCTCGGTCCGAGCCTGGGTCTCCGGCTGGGGTTCCGGTTGCTCGACAACCGCCATCGGCGGGGACAGGGCGGGCGCCGGCGCCACTTCGGGCTCGGGCTCGGCCGCCGCTTGGTTCACGGGCTGGGCCTGGGCCTCGGGCTCAGCCTGGGGTTCAGCCTCGGCTTGCGCCCCAGGCTCAGGCGCCGGCTCGGGCTCGGCGGTTGCCGCTGCCACTGGAGCCGCTGCCGCCGCCGCTTGCTCGGCTGGGGCCGCCGCGGCCGGCTCGGTCACCTCGTTGCGCACGGCGGGCTGGGGTGGCGTCTCGGTTGCCTCGGGCGTGGCCAGTCGCTGGGGAACCTGGGCCACCGGTTCGATGACGAACTGGTCCTTGTTCTCGGCGTAGTACCAGCCAGCATAGACGAGAGCGAAAAGGGCCAACGAAAGCCCGATCAGCCAGCCCTTCGGCATGCGGTTCTCGGGCTCCGGCGTGGGGAACAAAAGCCTGGTCTCGGCCCGCTGTCCCGAGGTTTCCGCTTTGTAGGCATCAACCGCCGCCTCGCCGTCGATGCCCAGGTGCTCGGCGTAGGTGCGCACGAAACCGACGGCATAGACCGAGCCCGGCAGTTCGGCGAAACGCCCCTCCTCGAGGGCCAGCAGGTATTCCAGGCGGATGCGCAGTGCGCGGGCCACGCCGACCAGATCGAGGCCGTTGCGCACGCGCGTCGCCCTGAGATCGGCGCCGATGCCGTCATAAGCGGCATCCTCGAATTCCGCTGAAACCTCGCGCAGATGCAAGCGGCGCCGGATGGCCGCGCGGTCGGCTTTTCGTTCGGTTGACTGGCGATCGCTCATGGTGCCGGATTCAGGCTGGATGTTTCGAACTTGTTCCCACTCTGGCGACCGGGCGCGGCGCACCGGTCAGGACGAATCACAAGGCCGGCCTGGGCAAATCGGTTTTCCCCGGCCGCCTGCATAGAATCCCTCAATACTTAACCGACATTCCCCAGATAGCCTCCAAATCCATGGAAACCGTACCATCATCGCACTCCCAGTAGTAGCCATATTTTCCAGCAACCATCGGATGGTCTGATTTTAGCGGTTTGACCGCTTCTGGAAGCCCCTTTGACCATATTT
>JASLXG010000127.1 GCA_030740435.1 Alphaproteobacteria bacterium
GTGCTTTACAACCCTCAGGCCTTCTTCACACACGCGGTATTGCTGGATCAGGCTTGCGCCCATTGTCCAATATTCCCCACTGCTGCCTCCCGTAGGAGTCTGGGCCGTGTCTCAGTCCCAGTGTGGCTGATCATCCTCTCAAACCAGCTACGGATCGCGGGCTTGGTGGGCCATTACCCCACCAACTACCTAATCCGACGCGGGCACATCCAACAGCGATAAATCTTTCCCCCGGAGGGCGTATACGGTATTAGCGCCGGTTTCCCGGAGTTATTCCGTACTGCTAGGTAATTTCCCACGCGTTACTCACCCGTGCGCCACTTTCCACCGGGCCGAAGCCCGGCTTCACGTTCGACTTGCATGTGTTAAGCCTGCCGCCAGCGTTCGTTCTGAGCCAGGATCAAACTCTCATGTTAAGACTGCCAGCCGTTGATGCCCGGACACCGAAGCGTCCGGAAATCTCGTGACTGGGGTCCATAGACCCTGCACAAACGCACACAACTAATATGCTTCCAGAAGCCTCAGGCAGATGCCTACCACCGGCGGACACCCTAAACCTCTGTCGGCACAAGTTGGCCTGCGTCTGCGACAGTGTCCGCAATGGCACACCGCCGCCTACGCATCTCTTCCATTTTCACGATGACAAAGAACGATCACACAAAACAACAAACCGGCGCTGCCAGGCAAACCACCACAAGTGGCCGTTCCGGCCGCGCCGTGGGAGGGCTTATACTGGAGCCCACCGGTGCTGTCAAAGGTTAAGTTCGCACCGCCCAAAAGCGCACCCCGGGGGGGCGCACCAACGAACCATTATACGCCTCTCGGAGCCGCCAAACAAGGGGCTCGCGCCGGCCTGGCGCGGCCTAGCCGCCGCCGATACGGGGCTGCCCCCGATTTCCGGCGGGGCCCAGCGAATTGAGAATGCGCGCCGAATCGTTGGCCAGGGCGATGCATTCGGCGATGTGGCTGGCGATTTGCAGACTGTTGTTGACCACCGAACGGGCCTCGGGCCGCTGGTCGTCGAGAATCTTGCTCATCCGTTTGATCACGTCGTTCTGAATTTCGACCAGAAGATCTTCGAGCTTCCATCCCCTGGGATTCTCCGCACTCAGGAGAAACTTTGTCATGGCTGGTCCGTCCCTAGTGTTATGGATCGCCTAAGCAGAGCGCCCCGGCGGCCGATGCCGGATTAGATTAATGCAAAGCAAGCCCGAAGGGAATCCATCGACGTGGCCGGCGCCAGGCTTTGCTTCGGCCGCCGCTGAGGTCACAATGCGAGGCGGCAGCCCCGCGGTAGCAGAGCAGAAAGCGCACGGCGTGAGCGACGACACGGTTCCCAAACTTCCTATCGGCCTGGCGCTTGGCAGCGGCGGCGGCCGCGGCTGGGCCCACATCGGCGTGATCCGGGCGCTGGGCCGGGCCGGCATCGTGCCGGACGTCGTCTGCGGCACCTCGATCGGCGCCCTGGTCGGCGCCTTCTACCTGACCGGCCGGCTCGACTTGCTGGCCGACTGGGCCTGCCGCCTGACCAAGCTGCGCATCCTCAAGTACCTCGACCTCAAGCTCTCGGGCGGTGGCTTCATCGGCGGCAACAAGGTCATCGCCATGGTGGCCAAAAATCTGGGCGACCAGACCTTCGCAGAGCTCGACCGCCCCTTCGCCGCGGTGGCCACCGATCTCGCCACCGGCCATGAGGTCTGGCTGCGCCGCGATTCGCTGGTCGACGCGACTCGAGCCTCGATGGCCATGCCCGGCATCTTCCCGCCGGTGGCGCATGACGGCCAGTTCCTGGTCGACGGCGCCCTGGTCAACCCGCTGCCGGTTTCGGTCTGCCGGGCGCTAGGTGCCCGCTTGGTCGTCGCCGTCAACCTCAACGGCGACCACCAGCGCCTCTACCCGGCCGGCCATGCCTCGGCACCGGACGAGGATCTGATCGAACGGGTCAAGAGCTTCGCCGGCGGCGCCACATCGCCCTCGGCCTGGGCCATCGGCAACCTGTTGCGCCGCACGGAGACGCCGCTGGGCTTCTTGGAGGTCATGGTGGCGTCGCTGAACATCATCCAGGACCGGCTGACCCGCAGCCGCCTGGCCGGCGATCCGCCCGACGTCACCATCGCGCCGCGGCTGGGCGACATCGGCTTGCTCGAATTCGACCGCGCCGAGGAGGCCATCCGCGAGGGCGAGTTGGCGGTGGAGCGCTCCCTGCCGGCTTTCGGCGAGGTGGCCACCATCCTGGGCGGTGGTTGAGCGTCTGGCTGTTAAGTGCGGCCTGGCCAAAAAAATCACAAAATGGGGACACCTACCTTGATGCCTAAGATATAGGCATCAAGGTACGTGTTCCTGTTCAAAAAATCGTGGCCAGGAACGACTTGATACGGTCGGGCTCGGACGGTCCGAAGCGCAGGGCGATACGCTCGCGTTCCATGTCCACCAGCATGGCTTCGACCAGGGGCCGGAAGAGGCCGGCACAAAAGATGATGAAGTGGCGCTCACCGAAGCGCCAGTCGGGAACAGGCTTTTGGTTGGCTCCGTCATCGCCCGTCATGCCTTGGTTGATCAGGTCGATGAACCATTCCTTGCGGCGCTCGAAATCCTCGAAATTGCGCGAGAAATCGACCAGGAGATCGGTCAGGACCTCCATCACCTCCATATCGAAGAAGAAGTCTTCCCAATCGAAGTTATCGCCGGCAGCCTCGCGCAGCCGGCCGAAGGCGGCCGTGCAGCGCTCATGGTAGTCACTAAGCGGGCCGCTGCCGATGGCCAGCTCTAGGGCGTGAAAGAAGCCTGGCAGAATCTCACGCGAGAGGCCGCCATCCTTGGGATCGTTGCCGCCGGCCTCGACGAATAGCGGCGAAACCTGCTCCACCACCAGGCGTCCAAGATGGTTCTCGCGCTTATCGTCGAACTCCTTGTTCTGGCGCGCCTGATTGCATCTGAAAAAGGAATCCTGGAGCAACGCCTTGATGGCGGCATCGCTCTGGCGAAAACGGTCGGCCAGCGCCTCCAGCTCGGCCGCCCCGGTGGTGCCCTTGGGGGCCTCGCGGGCGACGAACAGGAGAAATCGCTCAAGGTAGCTTTCGCTGACGAAGCGGCAGCGTCGGCTGTTCCAACCCTTTGGAGTCCTGACCTCAAACGCCATCACCGGTTTCCCGCATCAAACGCCGCCGTGGTGTATATCGTCGACTTTCCCCGCTTGCCGTCATTTATCCCGCATCGCCCCCCGAGCCATCAAGCTGGACGTCGACATACCCCTGTTCGATGGCCCGCCTCAGAGCCTCGAAGGCCGCTACCGCCTCTTCATAGGCCTCGCGCTTGGCGCGCAGATCGCTGATGGCCTGCGGCGTCTCCGCCGCTTTCACGTCGGCTGCCAACATCTGCGCTGCCTCAAGGTAAGTGGCGCGAAAGCGGGCCACCATGACCGCCATGGCAAGAAAGGACTGGCTGGTGATCTCGGGGATACGCTGATGGATTATTTCCCGGTTGGCCAGCTGGACGCCCCGTTCCACATCGACGAGGAAGCGCTTCTGTTCGCGCAGGGTCTGATAGTCGTCGCCGTGCGTCATCCTTGGTCCCTTTCCCGACGTGGCGTCGATTGAACAGCATTCGTCCGGCCCGTTCAACTGCGACCGGATGGCGGCCGGCGGGAAAACCCTGGTCAAGTCCCGGCACTTGATCGACAATCCCCCGCAATGGTTTTGCCCCTTCGTGGATTCGATATGCTGCTTGCGCTCTCCCTGACCTCGGGCACGCCGCCCCGATGCGCTATGCGATCAGCCCCTGGCCGATCATGCCATGGCCGATGATCTCGAAGGCCTATCGGCCCCCATCGTCGAGGACAACCCCTTCATGAGCAACACCCTTGCTGACCTGTGGCCGGCGATCGTCATCGATACCGAGGAAATGGTGGCGTGACCTCCGCCGACGACAGCTCCGCCCAGGTCTTCCGCCTCGAGGTACCGCCACCGGCCATCCCGGGACGCATGGTGCTGCGGCTGCAGGGCTACCGCGACGTCGCCGCGGTGCGCCCCAGGATCGCCGAAATCGCCGAACGCATGGCCCAGGAGGCGAGTGAACTGGCGGCCCCCGAGGTGGTGGTCTGGCGCGGGCCCCTGGAAGAAGTAGGCGCTGACAGCGTGGGCGTCGCCGGCCAGACCTTCAACAGCCCCACCCTGGCCAGGCTGCTGGCGGATGCGGCCGAAATCCAGGCCGTGGTGCTGTCGGTCGGACCCGGCATCGAGGATCGGGCCCAGGAGATGCTGGCCGCGGGCAAGTCCGTCGAGGCGTTGTTCATGGACACCTGCGGCTGGGCCGCCATCTCGCTCAGCGTGCGCGTCATTCGCCGCCAGCTCGAGGAGCAGGCAACAGACCGCAACATCCGTCTGACGACACGCCTGGCGCCCGGCTACCGGGACTGGCCGCTGGAGGAACAGAGCGCCGTCTTCGCGCTCTTTGGCGAAGCGACGCTGCCGGCCAGCCTCAACGCCTCGGCCGCCATGACACCAAAGAAATCCCTCACCGCAGTATTCGGCGGCCGCCGCGAGCGGGCCTAAGGCCCGCTCTTTTTTGTAGACCCTCACCGGGCGGGCGTGGTTTTTCTTGGGCCCTCACCGGGCGGGCGCATCCGCGCCCTTGGCCTCCGCCCCCAATGGGGGCGGCTTAGTGCGGATAGCGACGGCGGTCTTTATCTATTTCGTGCTTTGTCATTTTGTGCAACGGGAGCAACCGCGACCCGCCGCTACTGCGGCGCGCCCGCGCAGGTTGCGGCTCGAAGGGCCGCCGCCGTGAGCGACAAGAAAACCTAAAGCGGATCTCAGAACCTGAGATCCGCTTTAGGTTCCCGGGGTGCTGTTGGCCACGGTGACAACGGCGTTGCTGACAGCGCGGGTGTTTTCCGAACTGATGGCGACGACGGCCAGCCCCAGCAGCCCCACCACGCCGACGGTCGCTGCCGTCACGCCAAGGCGAAACCCACCAGCGTCGGGATTGGCCGGAAAGGCGCTAGCGCCGGCTGCTTTGCCGGCCCCGGCAGCGGTTGGGGCAGAAACCGGAGCTGGCGGCGCGGCGGCGCTATGGGCGGGGCCGGGAAAGAGTTGCGGATAGGGCACGACTTCGCCGCCCCAGGCCGGCACTTGGGCGGCCAAAAACAGCAATCCTGCCCCGGCCAACCCAAAAGGTCTCATGGCACTCCCCGCAGCAGCGTTCCGGAGCCGGCAAGATAGCAGACTGGAGATTCGGGGTCTAATGCCGTAGTGCCCTGCCCCAGAAATTCAGAGAATGAATTTCTGGGATAAGCAGGCCACTAAACATTTGTTTCTAGTGTGATTCAGATCCCGAATTTCGGCGCATGGAATGCGCCGAACTTCAGAATCATCACACTAGCGCCGCATGGTGAACCTGAGATCGCAGCCCGAGCCGACGTTCGAGGGGTCGTCGAGGTGGGCCATGGCACCGACTGTGACCTGGCCGCGAAATTCGCGGCCCTTCAGCCTCGCTTGCACGTCGAAGAGCGAGTTGTCGGCGGATACGATGGTGGCTTCGAGTTCGTCGTTGACGCTGATGCGGCCGCTCATGGTGATGCGCTCGCCGTGGCCTTCGAGGCGACGGTTGCGCACCGTGACTTCGAGCTCCAGCTCGCTGGGACAGTAGTCGCCGCCGAAAAGCTGCACCGCCCGGGCTCGCCAGGTGCCGTCGAGGGCACGGGCCGGATCGACCTGCGCCGGCAGCCGTACGGCGGCCTGGCGTTGTGGCTGGGGCTGGGGTTTGGGGCGCTTCAGGGCTTGTACGCGCTGGCGGGCCAGGGCGGCGAAGGCCCCTTTGGGGTACTGGCTCAGGTAGGCCTGGTACTCAGCCGCGTTTTTGCTGTCCTTGATGGAATTCCAAAAGGCCAGCTCCACCGTGTGGTCGGGTCGCGGGGCCGCGGCGACGGGGGGTGCGATGGCGGGGGCGGGGGCCGCCGGGCGCCAGGGCGCCGGGGCCGCACGAGCAACTTGCCGCCCCGCATTCTTGCGGATGAAGAGAAAATCGCCACCGTCGTGGCCGGCCCGGCGGATGTCGGAATACTCCGGCGTCTGGTCCGATTCCAGCGCCACCGGCCGTTTGATGGCGGCGAACAGGGCTTGGCCGTCGGTCACCTCGCGGTTCTGCGACAGCGATTCCAGGAAGGCCTTGGTGAACACCGAATGACCGCCGCCACCGGCATCCATCACCGGCTCCAGTCCGCCCGAGACCAGCGCCGTGCGCGAGCGCTTGGCAGCCATGCGCTCGAGCCAGGTGGAACGCTCCTCGGCCGTCTTGATCTTGATCGGCGCCGCCCGCACCAGGGTGCCGGAATAGCAGCTGTCCGCCACCACCATGACATGCTTGGCCCGGATGGCCCGCAGCATGTTGGTGACGTCGCCGTTGGAGATCCAGTTGGCGGGATTGTCCTTGGCGGCGTCGACGGGCAGCCAGAAGCCTTCCTCGGCGTAGCTGTCGAGCACGCCGTGGCCGGCGTAATAGAGCAGCAAGTTGTCGGACGGCTTGAGCTTGCCGCGCAGCTCGGCCATGGCGCCGATCACCTGCTGGCGGCTGGCATCGATCAAGAGCTTTGTTTCGAAGCCGTAAGCGTCCTTGAGCAGCGCCGCCACCGCCCGGGCATCGCCCACTGCCGTTTTCAGCTTGGGCAGTTGGGCATAATTGTTGTTGCCGATGACCAGGGCGTAATAGTTACCAAACGAAAGCTCCGGCAACGCCGCCGGGCGCATCAGGCGCACCGTCTTTTCCGTGCGGTTGCCCCATTCGTCCAGTGCCGCAACCACGAGCACCGTGGCCCCGCTGCCCACCTTCTTTTGCAGCACGATGGCGCCGCCCGGTCCGACCGCGATGGGCTGGCCGTCGAGGGTGGCAAAAACGATGCGCGACTGATCCCGAATGCGGCCCTCGAGCCGCACCGTGTCGCCCTCGAGCGCTACCTCGGCCGGCAGCTCGATCACGGGGGCAACCTTCTCGGCCGCCCCGGCCGGGCCAGCGATTAACGCCAGGGCAAATCCAATGGTGAGAGCCGCGCTTCTCATGCTCACCTCCTCAGGCGGGCTCGAGATAGCCCTGCCAGATGGTGAAGTTGAGGCTATCGCCCTCGGGCCGGTCGGCACCCCACAGTTCCGCGGCCGTGAAACGGACGCTGTAATGGGGTTGCCGCTCCTCATCAGCAACCGGTGCCGCGAAGTCGCCGAGGTTGCGCTCAATGAGGCCCAGCTTGCCGCGGATAAAGATCGGCAGGTGGGCCTCGCCCATGGGCTCCAGGTCGCGCACCCGAACCCGCTCGCCGATGGCCAACGATTGGGCCGGGCCAGCAACGCCGCGCAAAGCCTCCAGCCGACCGGCCAACTCGGCCGAGCTTATCAGTCCCTTCTCCAGCAACAGCTTTTCGCAGGCCGCGAGCCAGAGCCGGGCGTAGTTCTGGTTGATCTCACCCCCCTCCCCGCTGAGCTGCGCCTCCGCCCCGGCGGCCGCTTCCGGCCCCTGGCGGTAGTGTCCCGGCGGAGCGATTTCGACGCTGAACTTGTCGACCCATTCGGGCCAGGAATAGTGACCGTCGGCAAAGAGCTTCATGATGATGGCGATGGCCCGGGCCGCCGCCTCGCCGGCGTAAAGCGCGCCGTCATCGTCGCGGAACAGGCGTTGCAGATCGCTTGGCATGTTGGCTTCGCTCATGACCCGTCCTCGGCTTCGAGTTGATAATCCCAGAGATTGAAGTTGAGGCGATGGTCGCCGCTCGCTGCGGCCCCCCAGATGTCGCCGGCGGCAAAGGAGACGCCGTAGACGCGCTGCAATTCCGCGCCCGAGCCGGCCCCGTGGTGGTGCTCGAAGGCGGCATCGGGAAAGACAAAAATACCGTGTTCGGCCTCCACCCGGCCGACGATGCCGCGCAGATAGCCGGGCAGGTGGGTGTGGCCCTGGCGCTTGGTATCGCGCACCCGCACGCTTTCACCGGCCTGGAAGCGCGGCCCCTCACGCTCGACCCCGGCCAGGGCCTCGACGCGAGCTTCGAGCTCGGCCCGGGGCACCAGGCCGCGCTCGTCCAGCAATTGTTCGGCGGCGGCCAGCCAGTGGTGGTAGAAACGCCCGCCGTCGCGCTCGCAGGCCGCCAGGAAGGCGCTCCGGTTGGCGCCCTCGCGCGTCGGCGCCACGGCGCCCGCGGATTCCGCGGCTGGACCGAAATGCCCCGGCGCCTGGATGTGATAGCCGAGATAGTCGTCCCATTCGGCCCAGTTGTAGTGGCCGTCCTGGTAGAGCGCCATCACCATGGCGAAGGCGTGGGCCTGCCAGGGCTCGGTGAAGACCGGCTCGCCGGCGTCGCGCGGCAGCGCCGCGCCGGCCTGGCGCTCGGGCACGGTCAACTCGGGTATGCCGGGCAGCTTGCGCATGGCGATGGTTCGGCCTCCTCAGGCGGGGTCCAAATAATCGTCCCAGAGATCGATGTTGAGGCTGTCCTGGGCCGCCGCCTCGGGACCCCAGAGATCGCGGGCGCGGAAGCGCACGGAATAGATGTGCTGCGGCTTGTCGCCATCGCCGGCGACCCGGCTGTCGGGCAGGTGGAAGACGCCGTGGTCGCGCTCGACAACGCCCTGTTTGCCACGCACGTAGCCCGCCAGGCGGGTGTGGCCGGCTGGCTCGATGGTCCGGGCCCGCACGGCATCCCCAGGCTTGAAGCGGGGCGCGATGTCGAGGTCGAGCCGGCTGGCCCCGGCGTCCTTGTAAAGGCCGCGTACGGTTTCCAGGTCGACGATGCTCATGGCGAATCACCACCGTTTTGGCCGGCTTTGCCGGCCAGGCCCCGCAACTCGCTCAGCCGGGCCGCGAATTCGGCCTCGCCGAGCACGCCTTTCTCCAGCAGCAACGTAATGGTGCCCTCGAGCCAGCGTTCGTAGTAGCTCGAGCTCAGGTAATAGCCGGGCTCAATGCGTTCCATGGCGTGGCGGAATTCGTCCAGGTTGAAGTGGCCGCCGGCCATGGCGGCGCGGGCCAGCGCCAGCACACGGCCCTCCCAGGCCTGATGAAAGACCACACCGTCGTCATCAGGCACCAGTGGCCCCAACCCGTCGCGGCCGGCCATGTCGTGTACGTCGGTCATCATCGACCTCCCAGGCCTCAGGGCGACGCCACCTTGGCAACGCCGATCATGGCATCGCGGGTGACCAGTGCCGCCAGCGCCTCTTCGTCCAGATCCTCGCTGCCGGCCGGCCTTTCAGGCAGCACCATGTAGCGCACCTCGGCGTTGCTGTCCCAAACGCGTACGCCGACATCGGCGCCGATCTCGGTACCGAACTCGCGCAAGACGCCGCGCGGGTCGCTGGCCGCCCGGGACCGGTAGGGCGCCGATTTGTACCACACCGGCGGCAGCCCCAGCGTGGCCCAGGGGAAGCAGGAACAAAGCGTGCAAACTACAATGTTGTGCACCTCGGCGGTGTTCTCGACGATCACCATTTCCTCGCCCTGCACGGCCTCGAAGCCCATCTCGGCGATCGCCGCCGTGCCATCTTGCATCAAGCGAAGTTTGTAGTCGGGATCGCTCCAGGCTCGGGCCACCACACGGGCGCCGTTCCAGGGCCCGAGCCGGTTCTCGAAGAGGTCGATGAGCTCGTCCAGCGCTTGGGCCTCGATCAGCCCCTTTTCCAAAAGCAGCGATTCCAGCGCCCGCACGCGTAGCGCCGTCTCCGAATCGGGACCCGGAACGTGGCCCGCCTTGCCGGTTGAACTCATGCCATTACTCCCCCGCATACTCCCCATGGACAACGGCGATTATCGCGCTCCCGCGCAAACGGGGCAAGCCGGCTCGAAAACCGGCAATTCTTCGCCTTTGCCTCCGCCCACGCTATCCCGATGGGCCCAACTTGGCTAGAATTCCCGGGCCCTGATGGGGAGCACGCCATGACAGGAACCGGGGATCCGGATCCGCCGCCCGAGCTGATCGCACGCCTGGCGCCACTGGCCACCAGCACGCTGGCCAACGCGCTGGACGAGGTCGGCTTGCCCGACAACGTGGCCGCCGGCGTCGCCGCCGTGGCGCCTGGGCTGCGCTGCGCCGGCCCGGCGCTGACGGTCAAGGAGGTGAGCGGCGATTTCGCCACCTTCGCCTCCAGTGACTTCAAGGTCGGCGCCGTCATCGAGGCCGCCCGGGCCGGCGACGTCATCGTCATCGACGCCGGCGGCGCGCGGGTCTCGACCTGGGGCGGCATGGCCTCCTATGCCGCCAGCCTGAAGGGCATCGCCGGGCTGGTGGTCGATGGCGGCGTGCGCGACCTCGAGGAGATCGTCGAGTTCGGTTTCGCCGTCTTCGCCCGGCACCTGGTCCCCACCACGGGGCGCACCCGGCTCAAGGTCGAAGCCATCGGCGAGCCGATCGAGATCGGCGGCGTCGGCGTGGCGCCCGGCGACCTGGTGGTGGCCGACGGCACCGGCGTGGTCTGCCTGCCAGCCCCACGGGCGGCTGAAATCGTCACCCTGGCCGAACGCTTTGCGACCGACGACGCCGCCGCCATGGCCGACCTGGAAGCCGGCATGACGTTTGTCGAGGTGATGGACAAATATCGCAAAATATGAATTTTGCGGCAGCCATACCGTTGGCGCGCAACCCAAGCTAAAGTGGAAACGTTCCAAGGGGAGGATCGGGCATGACCGAGGGCGGATCCGCCGGCGAGAGCCGCAGGATCGTCTATCTGATCGCCGTCATGACGGTGGTTGCCTTGACCGTCGGCGGTCTGGCCATCGGCACACTTTATGACGCCGCCTTCGAGGAGCAGCGCCAACGCCTGATCGAAACGGCTCAAAGCCGGGCTCGCCTGATGGAGGCGGTAGCGCGTTTCGATGCCGTCTACAGCCAGGATTATCCCCACGGTGCCAGGCAGGCGACGATTTCCCAGGTCGTCGATGCCCACGATAATTTCAAAGGCTTCGGCGAGACCGGCGAATTCACCCTGGCCGAGCGCCGAGGCTCCGAGATCGTCTACCTGTTGCGCCATCGCCACCGGCACGATGACCAGCCGCTCACGCTGCCCTTTGCCACGACCCTGGCCGAGCCCATGCGTCAGGCACTCGGCGGCCGTTCGGGAACCCTGGTCGGGCTCGACTACCGCGGCGTCGAGGTGCTGGCTGCCTTTGAACCGGTAGACGTCCTCGACCTCGGCATCGTGGCCAAGATCGACCTAGCTGAAATTCGCGCCCCCTTCGTCCGCGCCGCCCTGGTTGCCCTCGGCCTGGCCCTGATCGTGGTGGTCATCGGCAGCGTTCTCTTCCTGGCCGCCAGCAACCCCATCATCCGGCGCATGCGGGAAAGCGAGGAGCGCTACCGTTCGCTGGTCGATGCCGCTCCGGACGCCATCCTGCTCGTCGCCGACGACCGCGTCGGCTTTGCCAACGCTGCCGCGGCAAGGATTTTCGGCGCCGCCGGCCCGTCCGACCTGATCGGCCTGGCGGCGGACGACCTGTTGCACCCGGATTGCCGTGACCTGGGCCGCCAGCGCCGCCAGCTCATGATCGATGGCAAGCGCCAGATGCCGGCCACGGAATTGACGGGCCTGCGTCTGGACGGCACGACCTTCGCCTGGGAATCGGTGGCCACCTACTTGACCTGGCAGGGCCGGCCCGCCATGCAGGCCTTGATCCGCGACGTCAGCGAACGCAAGCAAGCCGACGAGGCGCTCAGGCGCAGCGAGCGCGAGCTGGCGGACAAATCACGCATTCTGGAAACCACCTTCGAGTCCATCGACCAGGGTTTCGTGGTCTGGGACGACGAACAAAGACTGGTCGCCTGGAACGAGAAGTGCCTCGAGTTCTGGTATCACCCACAGCACATCGTGCGGCCCGGCATGAAAATGCTGGAGCTCTTGCGCCACATCGCCGGGCAGGGCGGTTTCGGCGCTGGCGAGCCGCAAGCCGCGGCCGAGCGGGAATTTGCCCGCATTCGCCACGCCGGGCCGCAAAGTCAAGACCGTTTCATCATGCTCGACGGCACCATCGTGCGCGTCGACCGCTATCTCATGCCGGGCGGTGGCCACGTCGCCACCTATACCGACATTTCGGAGAGCACTCGGGCCGAGGCTGAGCTCAAACAGGCCCGTGACGATCTCGAACTTCGGGTCGCCCAACGCACCGAGGCCCTGAGCACGGCCAATCTTGCCCTGGCCGAGGCCCAACGGCTGGCCCGCATCGGCAACTGGGAGCGCAGCGTCGAGAGCGACCGCTTCACCTGGTCGGACGAACTCTACCGCATCTTCGGCTTTGAACCCGGCGAGATCGAGCCGACCGTCGATTTGACTCAGGAAATGATCCATCCCGACGACCGGGAACTGGGCACTGACCTAACCGAACGAGTCCTCGGATCCGGCCAGGATATCCACGAGCACGACTTCCGCTTTACCGATGCCCGCGGCAGGCCGGGCGTCGCCCATTCCCGGGTGCAACTGATCCGCGACCAGGCGGGACGGCCACTGAAGTACGTCGGCACCATCCAGGATATCAGCGAGCGCAAGCAGGCCGAGACGGAAGTGGTCGCCGCCAGGGAACGGGCCGAATACGCCGACCGCGCCAAATCCGAGTTTCGGCCAACATGAGCCACAAATTGCGCACGCCGCTAAATGCCATCATGGGCTTCGCCCAGTTGATCATGGCAGGGAATTTCGGGCCGTTGGGGGATGCCCGCTACGAGGAATATACCTCCAACATCTACCACAGCGGCGAGCACCTGCTGCTACTGATCAATGACATTCTTGATCTTTCCAAGATCGAGGCCGGCCAGACTGAACTCTATGAGGTCGAGGTCGATCCCGCCCGCACCATCGAGGACTGCCTGCGCCTGGTCGCGACCGACGCCGAAAAGGCCGGCCTCGAGATCGAAGCCGACATCTCGCCCCGCCCACCAACGCTGAGGGCCGACGAGCGCATGGTCAAACAGATGCTGCTCAACCTGCTTTCCAACTCGGTCAAGTTCACCCAGCGCGGCGGCCGCATCACCGTCGACAGCGGACTCAGGGCCGACGGCGCCCTCGAACTTTCGGTCAGCGACACCGGCATCGGCATCGCGGACGAAGATATGCCGCGGGCACTGGCCACCTTCGGCCAGGTCGAAAGCTCCCTCAACCGCCGCTTCGACGGCACCGGGTTGGGCCTGCCACTGGTCCGGTCGTTGGCCGAGTTGCACAACGGCGGCCTGGACATCAGCAGCCAGCCCGGCGTCGGCACCAAGGTCACCATCTGGTTCCCCAAGGACCGGGTGATGGCGGGGTAGATGTCAGGTATCTGACATCTACCCTTCGATCATGCGCTGACGGATGGCCCGGCGGTCGACCTTGGCCACACCGATCAGCGGCAGCGCCTCGACGAAGACGATCTCGCGGGGGTGGGAATAGGCCGGGCCCTGGTCGAGGCAGAACTGCTTCAGCGCCGCGCCGTCCGCTTGAGTCCCTGTGTCCCCGGCCACCCTCACCACCATGGCCACCGGCACTTCGCCCTTGATGTCGTGGGGCACCGAGACGACACAGACGTTGGCCACGTCGGGATGGCGCAGCAGCAAGTTCTCGACCTCGATGGGATAGACGCTTTCGCCGCCGCATTGAAACATGTCGTCGGTGCGGCCCTTGAAATGGAAAAAACCCTGGCCGTCGATCTCGAAGAGATCGCCGGTGCGCAGCCAGCCGTCGACGATGCGCTGG
>JASLXG010000128.1 GCA_030740435.1 Alphaproteobacteria bacterium
ACGGCCCGGGCCGAGGCACGCGTGCCGTTTCTCAAGGCCAGCGAGGACTGGGACGGCGAGATCATGGCGGGCCAGCGTTTTCTTACCGGTGTCGGCTCGGGCACCACCTATCCCGACTACAAGCCCGCCCCCTTCATCGTCTCGGCCGAGGTCGACGGCGTCGACATGGTGACCGTGGTCTCGGAGGGCATCTTCAGCTACTGCGGCGTCAAGGTGAAGATCGACACCGACCGCCACCTGGGGGCCGAGACCGCTTTGGTGCGCTGTGATGGCGAGGTCATCGGCCACGTCAGCACGGCGGAATACGGCTCGCAAATGCTGGCGCTGGGCGGCGTGCGGCACTTTACCGGCGGCTCGCGGCGCGAGGGCGACGTGACCTGCCGGGCGCTGCTCGAGATGTGCAACGGCCAGCCCGTCGAGCTCACTATCGAGGGCGGCTCGCAAGTGGTGGTCGAGGCCGGCGCCGCTCCCATCGTCGACGGCGCCCCCGAACAGCTCATGCGCGTGGGCTGCGGCTCGGCCACCATCGGTATGTTCGCCCGGCAATGGCACGGCCAGGCCGATGAGGTCATCGTCGTCGACGACCAGATCACCGGCGTGCTCAGCGAACACGTGGCCGGCAAGTTTCTCGGCTTGCCGCCGGCCGGCATTCGCGTCCGCGGCCGGCGCTCGACGCCCGGGCGCTATTTCCAGGTGGCCGAGGCCGGTACCAAGTGGGGCGGCACGACGCTTAGCGACCCGCTGGAGATCATCGAACGTATCGACCCGGAGGTTGCCTGGCCCGGACTCAGGCTGCTGATGGTCTCGACCACCGGCCAGGACGCCGCCTGGTACGAGCTCGACCAGGATCTGCAACCCCAGGCCGCCGAAATGCCGGCGGCCATCAAGGAAACCGCCGAACGCATCGCCGAGAACTGCGAGCCGGCGCTCTCGACGGTGCTTTATATGGCCGGTGCCGGGGGCTCGCTGCGGGCCGGGGTTACGGAAAATCCCGTTCGCCTGACGCGCTCGGTGAAAGACGCCATCGCCCGCGTCACCTGCGGCGGCGCGCCCTGCTACATCTGGCCCGGCGGTGGCATCACGCTGATGGTCGACGTCTCGCGCATGCCGCAGGATTCGTTCGGCTACGTACCGACGCCGGCCCTGGTCTCGCCCATCGAGTTCACGCTGGCGCTGGCGGATTATGCCGCCCTGGGTGGCCACGTCGACAGCGTGGTGCGGCTCGATCAGGTGCTGGCCGAGCACGACTTCGAGACCCGACCGGCCCGGCCCGACAACCCCTGGCCGCTGGACCGCCGGACATGAACGGCGCCCAAGTCCGGCTGCTGCCCGACGGCCGCCTGCACTTGCAGCACGGCCCCATCGACATCATCGCCAAGGCTTTCGGGGCGCCTGAGGCCCTGACCGAGGCCTACGAAAGGACCGCCCGGGCCTTTCAACCGGTACTGCGGACCCTGGCCGACGAACTCGAAGCGCTGCGCCGCCCGGCCCCGGCCCGGCCCGACCTCAGGGGCCCCGTGGCGCGACGCATGGCAGCCGCCGTAGCGCCCCACGCCGGCGGTTTCATAACGCCCATGGCGGCCGTCGCCGGGGCCGTCGCCGATCACCTGCTGGCGGCCCTGGCCGGCCCGGGCGTCAATCGCGCCTACCTCAACAACGGCGGCGATATCGCGTTTTACCTATCACCCGGCAGCGAACTCACGGCCGCCGTCGTCGACGACACCGAGCGCCCCCACGTCGACGCCCGGGTGAGGCTTGCGCACGACCAGCCGGCGCGCGGCCTGGCGACGTCCGGCTGGCGCGGCCGCTCGCAGTCGCTGGGCATCGCCGACGCGGTCACGGTGCTGGCGCCAAGCGCCGCCGCCGCCGACGCCGCCGCCACCATCATCGCCAACGCCGTCGACTGCGACCATGCGGCCATCGAACGCCGCCCGGCGCGCGAATTGCAGCCGGACAGCGACCTGGGCGACAGGCTGGTCACGGTGGCCGTGGCGGAGCTTCCTGGCGGTGCCATCGACGTGGCCCTGGGGCGCGGCCAGGCCCGGGCCGAGGCCATGCTGCGGGCCGGCCTGATCGCAGCCGCCTATCTCGGGCTCAAGGGCCGGCGCCTCACGGTGCTGCCCGACGCCCTCAGCCAGGTGGCATGACCGTCGGAGCCGGCCTCGATGTCGGCGTCGATGTTGGCGGCACCTTCACCGACCTCATCGTGCTCGACAAGGCCAGCGGCGAGGTGCGCATCGCCAAGGTGCTGACCACGCCCGAGAACCAGGCCTTCGGCGTGCTGGCGGCGCTGGACGCGGCGCAAGTATCGCTCAAACGCCTGGAAAGTCTCAACCACGGCACCACGACCACCACCAATGCGCTGCTGGAGCGCAAGATCGCGCGCTGCGGCCTGATCACCACCCAGGGCTTTCGCGACGTTCTCGAACTTGGCCGCCGCACCCGGCCCGAACCTTATGGCCTGCTGGGCAGCTTCGAGCCGCTGATCCCGCGCCAGTTCCGCCTCGAGGTGCCGGAGCGCCTGGACGCCGAGGGCGAGGTCGTAGTGGCGCTCGACGAAGACGCCGTGATCGCCGCCATGGCTCAACTGGCGGCGGCCGGCTGCCAGTCCCTGGTGGTGCATTTCCTGCACAGCTACCGCAATCCGCGGCACGAGGTCCGGGTGCTGGAACTGGCCCGCGAGCACTGGCCCAACCGCTACGTCACCGCCGGGCACCGCATTCTTTCCGAGTTCCGCGAATACGAGCGCGGCACCACGGCCGCCGTCAACGCCGCCGTGCAACCGGTGCTGGCGGCCTACATCGAGCGTCTGCGGCACGAGCTCAAGGGGCGCGGATTTGACCATGAACTGATGGTCATGCAAGGCAACGGCGGCTCCGTCTCGGCCGCCATCGTCAGCGAGGCTGCGGTCCACACCGTGATGTCGGGGCCGGCCTCGGGCGTCATGGCGGCCGCCGCCACGGCCCGGGCGGCCGGTATCGAGCACGTCATCACCTACGACATGGGCGGCACCTCGTCGGACGTGGGCCTGGTACTCGGCGGCGTGCCCCAGGTCACCGCCGAGCTCGATCTGATGTACGCCACGCCGATCCACGTGTCCATGGTCGACGTCCACACCATCGGCGCCGGCGGCGGCTCCATCGCCCGCATCGACGAAGCCGGCATGCTGGTGGTCGGCCCCCAGAGCGCCGGCGCCGACCCCGGCCCCATCTGCTATGGCCGCGGCGGCCGGCAACCCACCCTGACGGATGCCAACCTGGTGCTCGGGCGCCTCGATGCGGACGACCTTTTGGGCGTCGAAAGGCCGGTGGGTCGCGACCAGGTGTGCGATCTCATGGCCCGCGAGATCGGCGCGCCGCTCGCTCTCGACGGCGAACAGGCCGCCGCCGCCATCCTGCGTGTGGGCAACAACCTGATGGCCGGTGCCATCCGCATGGTCAGCCTTTCGCGGGGCCACGATCCGCGCGACTTCAAGCTTTTCGCCTTCGGCGGAGCCGGCCCCATGCACGCCGCAGCGCTGGCCCGCGAGCTCGGCATCCCCGAGGTACTGCTGCCGGCCCGGCCCGGCATCACCAACGCCATCGGCTGCCTCAGCGCCGACGTGCGCCACGATTACGTCAACACGCTCAATGTACTGCTGGCCGATCTCGACATCGATATGGCACGCCAAATTATCGCCCAACAGATTGCCAGCGGACGCCGGACCATCGAGCGCGAGGCGGTGGCCGTCGAAGAGATCGAATTCCTGCACTTTGCCGACCTCCAGTTCCAGGGCCAGACCCATGTCCTGACGATACCGGTGCCGGGCCAGGCGTTGACCGTCGAGGAGCTGCGAAGCGCCTTCGCCGAGGCCTATTGGCGGCGCTTCATGGTCGAGCTGCCGGAGATCAGGCCGTTGCTGGTAAACCTGCACACTGCCGCCATCGGCCGCCGCCCGGGTTTCGATCTGGCCACCCTGGCATCGGGCCATCGCGCGGCGACGCTGGCCGAGGCCGAAATCGCGCATTGGCGCACCTGGTTCAGCGAAGGCTGGGCCGAGACACCGGTCTACGCCCGCGACCGCCTGCCGACCGGGGCCGAGATCCGCGGCCCGGCCATCGTGCGCCAGAGCGACTGCACCTCGGTCATCGAGCCCGGCGACCGGGCCCGCCTCGACGCCATCGGCAACTTGATCGTGCGGGTGGCGCCATGAGCGACCTCGACCCGGTCACCCTGGCGGTCATCCAGAACGGCCTCAAGCAGGTCTGCAACGAGATGGACCTGGCCTTCGTGCGGGCCGCCTTCAGCCCGGTGATCTCGGAGGCGCTGGACCGTTCCGACGGCATCTACGGCCCGCACGACGGGGCTCTGATCGCCCAGGGCGATCTCGGCCTGCCGGTTTTCGTCGGCACCATGCAGTTCGGCACCCGCTACGTCGCCGAACGCATCAAGGACCCACGGCCGGGTGACGTCATCGTGGCCAACGATCCCTACCTGGGCGGCACCCACCTGATGGACGTGCGCTTCTACCGGCCGTTCTTTTACCGGGGCGAGATGCTGTTCTGGCTGGCCAACACCGGGCATTGGCCCGACACCGGCGGCATGGTGCCGGGCGGCTTTTCCGCCAACGCCACCGAGGTCGAACAGGAAGGCCTGAGGCTGCCGCCGGTCAAGCTCTACAAAGAAGGAAAAATCGACGACGAGATCCTGGCCATCATCCTCTCCAACATCCGCATCGCCGACCAGCGCATGGGTGACATCAGCGCCCAGGCCTCGGCCCTGGCGGTGGGCGAGCGGCGGCTGACGGAGCTTTTGGAGCGCTACGGCCGCGATGTCGTGCTCGACAGCATCGCCGAGCT
This sequence comes from Alphaproteobacteria bacterium, assembly GCA_030740435.1. Taxonomy (NCBI): domain Bacteria; kingdom Pseudomonadati; phylum Pseudomonadota; class Alphaproteobacteria; species Alphaproteobacteria bacterium. Next base: position 4,839 of record JASLXG010000128.1, read on the forward strand.
GCGCGGGCGCGCCGCGCGCCAGATGCGGGCCCGCCTCGAGGAAATCCCCGACGCTACTTACCGGGGCCAAGCATTCGTCGATTCCGACGGCGTGGTCGACCAGCCGCTCGACATCCGGGTGCGCATCGAAAAACGCGAGGGCGCGCTTTATTTCGACTTCGCGGGCTCCAGCCCGCCCTGCCGCGGCCCCATGAATTCGGTGCTGGCGACCACCATGTCGTCGGTCTATCTCGCCATCAAGCACATCTTCCCCGAGGTGCCGATCAACGCCGGCACCTTCGAGCCGCTGCACGTGGCCAAGCCCGACGGCACCTTCCTGCACGCCCACTACCCGCGCCCGGTCTCGGGCTGTGCCGCCGAGGTCAGCCAGCGCATCGCCGAGGCGATCTTCGACGCCCTGGTCGAGGCCCTGCCCGAACGCCTGTTCGCGGCGCCCGCCGGCACCTCGGGCAATTTCGCGCTGGGCGGCGTCGATCCCGCCGGCGGGCGGGGCTACGTCATGTACGTGATCTCGGGCGGTGGCTATGGTGGCTCGCGCCACGGCGACGGCCTGAGCAACGGCTGCTCGACCATCGGCATCTCCAAGACCACGCCCATCGAGGTCATGGAACAGCGCTATCCGGTACTGTTCGAGGAATATTCGCTGCACCAGGGCTCGGGCGGCGCCGGCCGCCAGCGCGGCGGCTTCGGGGTGAATTATGCCGTTCGTCTGCGCCGCGGCGAGGCCCGTGCCTCGATGGTCATGGACCACGGCCGCGTCGGCCCCAACGGCGCGCTGGGCGGCCAGGCCGGCGGCGTCAACCGGGTGACGGTGGAGCGCGGCGCCGACACCTACACGCCGCCCCACCTTTCCAAGGCCCAGGATATAGAACTCCAGGCCGGCGACCTGGTGCGCGTCTCGACGCCAGGCGGCGGCGGCTATGGCGATCCCTATGAACGCGACCCCGCGTTGGTCGTGCAGGACCTGGTGCGCGGCTACTACAGCCGCGACCAGGCCCGCGAGCTCTTCGGCGTCGTGGTCGACGAAGACCTGGCCCCTGACCAGGCAGCGACCGCCAAGTTGCGGGCAAGGAAAAAAGACTGAGATTCACCACAGAGACACAGAGGCACAGAGAAGGTTCAGGCCCATGCGCCGGGATTCTTCTCTGAATCTCTGTGCCTCTGTGCCTCTGTGGTAGGCCTGCTAATCCGTTGGGCCGGGCGCCATCAGCCACCTTGAAGCGGTAAAGGTACCTGTCTCCTTTTTGCAAATCGCCTATGCTGGCCACCATGTGGGGGACCCCTTGAGCGACACCACGGCCGGCCGCTTCGGCCCGATCATCCTGCTGATCGGCATCGGCCACGCCGCCAGTCATTTTGCCTTTCTCACCGTGCAGCCGCTGTTTCCGCTGCTCAAGGCCGAGTTCGGCGTGAGCTACGCGGCGCTCGGTCTGATCATGACGGCCATGAGCGTGGCGTCCGGCATCGGCCAGATCCCGGCCGGCTTTTTGGTTGACCGCATCGGCGCCCGGCCAGTGCTGGTGGGCGGTGTGGCGCTCACAGGGCTGGGGATCGCGCTGATCGGCGCGGCGCCGGGCTACTGGGCCATCGTCGCGGGGGCTGCGCTCTCGGGCCTGGGCAACAGCGTCTTCCACCCGGCCGACTACGCCATCTTGAACGGCTCGGTGGCCACGCCGCGCATCGGCCGCGCCTTCAGCCTGCATACCTTCGCCGGCTACGCCGGTTTCGCCGTGGCGCCCATGACCATGACCATCCTGGCGGCGGAATTCGGCTGGCGCCCGGCCGTGATCGTGGTCGGCCTGGCGATCGCCACCATCGCGCTGCCCATGCTGCTCTGGGGCGGCCTGCTGCAGGACGACACCTCGCCCAGCGAGGTCCGGGCCAGCGCGCCGACAACCACGGTGCGCATGCTGCTGGCACCCCAGATCCTCATGCTGTTCGGCTTCTTCACCCTGATGGCCACCATCACCTCGGGCATGCACGCCTTCGCCGTCAGCGCCATGGTCGACTACCACGGCCTGGCGCTGGGCACGGCGAATTCGGTACTCACCGTCTTCCTGGTGGTCTCGACGCTGGGAATTTTGTTCGGTGGCCCGCTGGCCGACCGCACCACGCGCCATGGCTTGGTCACGGCTATTGGCTTGATCCTCGGCGCCATCACGCTGTTCGCCGTGGCCGGGCTGCCGCTGGGCGCCGTGGCGTTGGCCCTGACGCTGGGCTTCGTCGGCTTTTTGCTAGGCGCCATCCGCCCGACGCGAGACATGATGGTGCGAGCGGCCACGCCGCCCGGCGCCTCGGGCCGGGTCTTCGGCTTCGTCATGACAGGCCTCAACGTCGGCGCCGCGGTAACGCCGGTGCTGTTCGGCCTGATCCTCGACACCGGCCGGCCGAATTTGGTCTTCGTGCTGATGGGCGCGGTGCTGGTGCTGTCGCTGGGGACGATCGGGATGGTGAGAAGAAAGGCGTAGCTGGGATTACCCCCAAACCTCCCCCGCCACCTCGACGATCAGCGAGAGCTTCCTTATTTCGTCCTCCTCCGTCACCGGGTTGCCGGCCACCGTCGAGGCAAACCCGCATTGCGGCGACAGCGCCAGGCGGTCCAAGGGCACGACCTGGGCCGCTTCGTCGATGCGGCGTTTTATGTCGTCGGGGTTTTCGAGTTCGGGGGATTTTGTCGTGACCAGGCCGAGCACCACCGACTTTTCTTCCGGCACGAAGCGTAGCGGCGCGAAGTCGCCGGCACGCGGCGTGTCGTATTCGAGGAAAAACGCATCCACGTCGAGGCCCGCGAACATCTTCTCCGCCACGGCGTCGTAGCCGCCCTGGGTCAGCCAGCGGCCCTTGAAGTTGCCGCGGCAGAGATGGAGGGCGACGGTGACGCCGGACGGGCGCTGGCCCAGGCAGGCGTTGATGAGTTCGATGTAGCGCTCGATCAGACCCTCGGCGTCCTCGCCGCCCTCGGCCAGGCGCTGACGTACGTTCTGGTCGCAGAGCATGGCCAGCGGCACCTCGTCGACCTGGACGTAGCGCGCCCCGGCCGCGGCCAAGGCGCCGATCTCGGCCCGGTAGACCAGGGCCAGGTCGGCGAAGAAGGCATCCCTGTCGGCATAGGCCGTTTCGCCATCACCGCCCCAGAAGTGCATGGTCGGCGGCGAAGGGATGGTGATCTTGGGGGTCTCGCAGGTGGTGGCGGCCAGGAAAGCAAATTCTCCGCCCGAGATGCTTTGGCTGCGCGCCACCGGGCCCTCGGCGATGGGGGCCAGGAAGTCTTGTTCCACGCCTTCGGCGTCGCGGAACTTGAAGCGTGCCGGGCGCACGCCAAAACCCTCGACGCTCTCGACGAAGTGGGACCAATAAGACGCCCGACGGAACTCGCCGTCGGTGATGGACCTGAGGCCCAGGTTTTCCTGAAGTTCGACCACGTCGCGGATGCACTGGTCCTGGATGGCGGCGAACTCGGCCTCATCGAGCCGGCCCGCGCCATGGGCCCGGAAGGCCTGGGTGAGTTTCTTGGGGCGCAGCAGGCTGCCGACGTGTTCGGCGCGAAAGGGGGGATTTCTCGGAGCCACGGGCTCGGTCCTCGTTGGAAGTGCCTGGTCAACGAGCGATATAGGTGCCTGGCGGCGCTGGTCCACCCCGCCTTGAACCGCAACTCGCCGCTCTCTATTGTCGCCAGCAGGGTGCGAGACAGAGGAAAAAAAATGTTCCAGTTGACGGACAAGGTGGCGGTGATCACGGGCTCGACCAAGGGCATCGGCCGGGCCATCGCCGAGCGCTACGCCGAATTCGGGGCGCGTGTGGTGATCTCCAGCCGCAAGGCCGACAAGTGCGAGGAAGTGGCCGCCGGCATCCGCGCGAGTGGCGGCCAGGCCATGGCCATTCCCTGCCACATCCGGCACAAGGAACAGCTGCAGAACCTGGTCGACGAGACCAACGCGACCTGGGGCCCGCTCGACGTGCTGGTCTGCAACGCCGCCGTCAATCCCTACTTCGGGCCCTTGGGCGAGATCCCCGACGAGGCCCTCGACCGCACGCTGGAATGCAACATCCGCAGCAACATCTGGCTTTGCAACATGGTCTATCCGCAGATGGCCGAAAAGGGCTCGGGCTCGGTCATCATCATCTCCTCGGTGGGCGGCTACCGCGGCGACGGGGCGCTGGCGGCCTACGCCATCTCCAAGGCCGCCGACTTCCAGGTGGCGCGCAGCCTGGCCGTCGAATGGGGGCCGGCCAACGTGCGCATCAACTGCATAGCACCCGGCCTGGTACGCACCGACTTCGCCCGGGCGCTGTGGGAGAACCCCGAGATCTACGAACGCACGGTGCGCAACGCCCCCTTGCGCCGCATAGCCGAGCCCGACGAGATCGCCGGCGCGGCGGTATATTTGGCTTCCGATTCGGCCGGCTTCATGACCGGCCAGACCATGGTGATAGACGGCGGCGTGACGATAGCGGCGCCCAGGCCGTAAGGAATGGTGCGGCGGACAGGGGGCTTGAAGATTAACCACAGAGGCACAGAGACACAGAGAGGGCTTGGATTGCTTCGCCTAGAATCTCTGTGTCTCTGTGCCTTCTGTAATCGGTTGGTTGATGTCAAGCTCCGAACGCCCTTTGTTTCCGTCTCCGCGGTGATGCCTGCAGGGGCTCCGTTCTTCTGTCCGCAGTCGGCGCCCAGGCTTCCTGCCGGAAGC
>JASLXG010000129.1 GCA_030740435.1 Alphaproteobacteria bacterium
GGCAGGTGCGGCGAAATCTTTTCCCAAACCTCGTCCCCGATGACCAAACGATCCGTGTTCATCCAAGCCTCCTGACAAAAGAAAGCTTGAATCACTTTTTGACGCTCTTGGGAATCCCTTAAATGTCAACGGGCCCTAGCAGGCCGCTGAAAAACTCGGTGGCGATGACTCCAATGCATTTGGGCTAGCGTGGCGACTTCGTCGCCGCCCCCTCTCTCTCCCCGGCTACGATAACGAATAAACACCCCCTCCCTGCCCTCCCCCATCGAGGGGGAGGGAAAAAATACGAAATAACAGTACCTTACACTCTCTCCCCCCTTGTGGGGGAGGGTTGGGGTGGGGGGGACGGCGCTGGCCAAAGCTTAACGGTGCTACCTTGAAATGCCTTAGCAGACGGCTGCTAAACCCGCTCGCGAAGGCTTCCAAATAGTTTTTCAGCAGCCTGCTAGATCCCCATGGTGCTGGGCAGCCAGGTGGCGATGATGGGGAAGAGCACGATGAGGATGATGAGCACGATCTGGGCCAGGCAGAAGGGCACCACGCCGGCATAGATCTGGCCCAGCGTGACATCCTTGGTCATGCCCTTGATGACGAAGACGTTCATACCCACCGGCGGCGTGATCAGTCCCAGCTCGACCACCATCACCACCACGATGCCGAACCAGATGGGATCGAAACCCAGGCTCATGACGATGGGGAAGAAGATGGGGATGGTCAGGATGATCATGGCCAGGGCATCGAGCACGCAGCCCATGACGAGATAGAGCAGCAGGATCACCATCATGATCGCCATCGGCGGCATGTCGAGGCCGACGATCCAGCTCTCCATGCCGTCGGCCACGTTCGACAGGATCAAAAGGTTGTTGAACAGGATGGCGCCGATCAGGATGGTGAACAACATGGCCGTGGTCCTGACCGTGTCGCTGAGGCAGTTGAGTAGCAGGGCCCAGCTCATGCGCCGGCGCAACACGGCCAGCGCCAGCGCCCCGGCGGCGCCGATGCCGGCGGCCTCGGTGGGGGTGAAGATGCCGAGATAGATGCCGCCGATGACCAGCGTAAACAGCGCCATCATGCCCCAGACGTCGCCCAGCGCCAGCAGCTTCTGGCGCGCGCTGGTCTCGGGCCCGCGCGGCCCCAGCGCCGGGTTGACGCGGGTGATCACGGCGATGGTGATCATGAAGCCCAGCACCGTCATCAGCCCGGGCAGGAAACCGGCCAGAAAAAGGTGGCCGATGTTGGTCTCGGTGAGGATGCCGTAAAGCGCCAGGATGACGCTGGGCGGAATCAATATGCCGATGGTGCCGCCGGCGGCGATGGAGCCGGTGGCCAGGCGGTCGTCGTAGCCATAGCGCCGCATCTCGGGCATCGCCACCTCGCTCATGGTGGCGGCGGTGGCCAGGCTGGAGCCGCAGATGGCGGCGAAGGCACCGCAGCCGCCGATGGTGGCCAGCGCCAGGCCGCCGCGGCGGTGGCCGAGCCAGGTATTGCAGGCCCGGTAGAGCTCCTCGCTGAGGCCCGAGTTGGAGGCGAAATAGCCCATCAGCACGAACAAGGGCACGATCGAGAGGTCGTAGGTGATGGCGGTCTCGTAGGCCGTCTGGCCCAGCAGCGCCAAGGTCGGCCCGGGACCTATGATCATGGCGGCACCGACGCAGGCGGCGGTGCCCATGGCCAGCCCGATGGGCAGGCCCAGCACCAGCAGCCCGAACATGGCTGCGATCATCAAGATGCCGAGGGTGATCGGTTCCATGGGCGGACTACGAAGCCAGCAGCGCCACGATCCGGCGCAGGCCCTTCAGCACGTGCAGCACGAAAGCCAGGGCCATGAAGATGCTGGCCGCCGCCATGACGAAAGCCACCGGGTAGACCGGTGTCTCCCAGACCCGGGTGACGATGGTGTTGTGGTAGGTGTCGACGGCGACGATCCAGAGCTGCCAGCAGATCAACACGGCCAACACGGCGCTGATCACGTCGGACAGGAAATCGACCAGGGTTCGTAGCGCCGGGGCCAGATGGCTGATCACGATGTCGACGCTGATGTGGCCGCGGCCATGGGTCGTGGCACCGACGCCGAGATATATGATCAGGCCCATGAAAAGCTCGGTCATGTCGACCGTGCCGACGATGGGCTGGCTGAAGAGATAGCGCCCACAGACATCGAAAAACGTCATCAGCACCATCACCCCGAGCACGACCGCCCCCACGCGGACGAGCCAGTCAGCGGCCCGTCCGGTGAGGGCGTCTAGGCGATCGAGCAGCACGGTGGCGGGGGAACCCGGCCCGCTACTGGCCGTACTTCTTCATGGTCGCCTTGAGGTCCTGCAAAAGCGCCTTGCCGTTCCAGCCCTTGGCGTTGACCTTCTTGATCCAATCCTGGTCCATGAAGGCGATCTTTTGGCGCCAACGCCCGAGCTCGGCCGGGGCGATGGTCTGGATGACGTTGCCGTTGCCCTTGGCCGCGGCGCGGCCGGCATCGTCGGCGTGGTCCCAGCGCTCGCCGACGAAGCCGGCGCCCCAGAGGCCGCCCACCTTGTCCAGCACCGCTTTGTGCTCGGCCGACAGGCTGTTCCACTTGGCCTTGTTCAAGACCAGCGCAAAGGGCGTGGCATAAAGGCCGCCGGGGATCTCCAGGTGGTAGCCCACCAGCTTGGTCAGGCGGAAGCCGTAGATGGCCTCCCAAGGAAACAGGGCGCCGTCGGTGGTGCCGCGCTGCAGCGATTCGTGGGCCTTGGTGGCCGACATGGCGACCGGTACGGCGCCCAGCGCCTTGGACATGGCGACGCCGCCGCCGCCGACCCGCAGCTTGACGCCGACCAGGTCCTCCAGCGTCTTGATCTCTTTCTTGCTGTGCACCAGGCCGGGGCCATGGATCCACATGGTGACCAGCTTGACGTCGCTGAATTCCTTGTCGCCGACGTTGCGGGAATACCAGTCCCACATGGCTTGGCTGCCGGCCTTGGCGTTGGGCGAGAGGAAGGGGAGTTCCGAGCCCCGCGCCACCTCGAAACGGCCTGGCGTGTAGGCCAGCACCGGATAGGAGAGATCGGCGATGCCCTTCTTGGCCAGATCGTACTGCCCCGGCGGTTTGGCCAGCGGCGCCTTGTCCAGCTTGATGATGAGCGAGCCGCCCGAGGCCTTGGCCACCTCCTTGTTCCAGTCCTGCATGCTCTTGTAAAGATGGTGCACCGGCGGCAACCAATTGGCCATACGCAATTCGGTGGCGGCCTGGGCGCTGCCCTGCCAGAGGGCACCGGCAGCCAATAGTGCCGATGCGGTCAGAGCGAATCCAAATTTCTTCATTGCCTCCCCTTCCTTTCCTGTCCCCTGTTTCTTCGTTCCCCAGATAGACGGGATGATGACGGCAAGTGGGGCCTTGCCAGCCAATTTCGCTGTCAATCTAACAGCAAATGCCAGGCCCTGGAAACCGCCCACACAAACACCGGGCGCGCGGTATGTCGTGGAGTTTGATTGCCCCTGGGTCTGATGTCGTCGATATTGTCGCTTGCCGGAGGGCGGCCATCGCACGGCCAGAGGAGATGCTTCATGAAAACCTTTGAGATTCCGTCGCCCGAGGGCGGCATCGATGCCTTGGTCCTGGCCCAGCGGCCGAGTCCCGAGCCGGAACCCGGCCAGGTGCGGGTGCGCATCACCGCTTCGGCTCTCAATTACCGCGACCTGGCCACCGTCGAGACGCCGAAAGGCCGGGCGCCGAGCTTTCCCCTGGTGCCCAATTCCGATGGTGCCGGCGAAGTGACGGCGCTGGGCGAGGACGTCGCGGGCATCGCGCTGGGCGACCGCGTTGCCGGCTGCTTCTTCCAGGACTGGCAGGATGGCCCCATCACCCCGGCCGCCATGCAAAGCGCGCTGGGCGGCGCCCGCGACGGCGTGCTGGCCGAGGAGGTGGTGCTGCGGGCAGAGGGCCTGGTGAAGACGCCGAAAGGACTAAACGATGCCGAGGCATCGACGCTGCCCTGCGCGGCGCTGACGGCCTGGCATGCCCCGGTCGAGAAGGGCGGCGTCAAGCCCGGCGAGACGGTGCTGCTGCTGGGCACCGGCGGGGTCTCGATCTTTGCCCTGCAGTTCGCCGTCATGCACGGCGCGCGCGCCATCATCACCTCGTCGAGCGACGAGAAACTGGCCCGGGCGCGGGAGCTGGGCGCCTGGCAAACGCTCAATTACGCCGACAATGCGGACTGGGACCAGGCCGTCATCGAACTCACGGGCGGCGGCGGCGTCGACCAGACCATCGAGGTGGGCGGCCCCGGCACGCTGGAGAAATCCATCAACGCCACACGAGTGGCCGGCCGGGTGTCCTTGATCGGCATCCTCTCGGGCGCCGCCGGCCAGATTTCGCCCACCGCCATCATGCGCAAGTCGATCACGCTGCAGGGCATCTACGTGGGCAGCCGAGCCATGTTCCTGCGCATGAACTGGGCCATCGAGGCCCACGGCCTGAAGCCGGTGATCGACCAGCGTTTCGCCTTCGACCAGGCGCCGGCCGCCTACCACGCCATGCGCGCCGCCGGCCACTTCGGCAAGCTGGTGGTGACTCTATAGGGGGGAAAATAATCGTGAGCGATACTATCCACATCCAGTTCACCCGCTTTTCGGCCTTTTATTCGCCGCTGATCGCCACCATCGCCGGCGGTTTCCTGGCCGACGAGGGGCTCGAGCCCGAGCATTCCATCGCGTCCCCCGGGGTTTCGGCCATCACGGCGCTGACCGAGGGCACGGCCCAGGTAGCCCAGTCGGCGCCCTCGCAGGGCATCCTGGCGCTGGAGCGCGGCGAAACCCCGGCAGCGCTTCACTTCGCCCAGATCAACGAAATGGACGGGTTCTTTATTGCCGCCCGCGAGCCCGACCCGGATTTCTCCTGGCGGAAACTGAAGGGCCAGCGAACGCTGGTGGACCATGGCGGGCAAGGTAGCGTGGAGGCGTTCCTGGAGTTATAATCCCCGGTGTCCTGACGGGACCGTGACGACTATCACATCCCTATGAGACGGACTATGATCTAAAGGACTGAGGGAAACCCCCAGGGCCGTGCGAATGGCCGTAACACAACTGAAGCAGGAGACT
>JASLXG010000130.1 GCA_030740435.1 Alphaproteobacteria bacterium
TAGCACCTGGTCCTCGGGTTCCAGCACGTGGCTCACCATGTCGCGCATGACGGCGCGCACATGGTCGTCGGCGGCCTGGTAGAAGACCTGCTTGCCGCGGCGTTGGGCCTTGAGCAGGCGGCCGGCCCGCAACAGCCGCAGGTGGTGGCTGGCCAGCGAGGCCGAGAGCCCCAGCCGCCGCGCCAGCTCGCCGGCCGCCATCGGCGCCTCGAGGCAGGCCAGCACCAGACGCAGGCGGTTGGGCTCGCCCATCAGGTGGAACATCTCGGCCAGCTCGCGGGCCCGGTCTTCGCCAAGCGCGATCGGCGGTGGGGCGGTTGCTGCTGATGTGCTCATCATACAAACATATGAACAATTGAGCAATTATTTGAATATAAGACCGCCGACCCCGCCCGTCAAGCCCCCTGGTCGCCTTGCAATCGCCCCATGGTGCCTATATAACCCTCGCTCCCGAGCGTTCCGGCGAGTTTACGGGCATGCCGCGTTCGCTCCGAAGCTCACCTTCACCACGCGCAAGGACAGCAAAATGCCCAAGCTCAAAACCAAGAGCAGTGCCAAAAAGCGTTTCAGCCTCACCGCCACGGGCAAGGTGCGGCGCAATCAGGCCGGCAAGCAGCACGGCATGATCAAGCGCAGCAACAAGCAGATCCGCAACCTGCGCGGCAGCACGATCATGTCCAAGCCGGACGCCAAGATCGTCAAGAAATTCATCCCCTACGGCTGAGGCAGCACCATGGCACGGGTTTCTCGGGGCGTCACCAGGCACGCCCGCCACAAGAAAGTCATAGATGCGGCCAAGGGCTATTCCGGCCGCGGCAAGTCCAATTTCCGCGTCGCCATCGAACGCGTCGAGAAGGGCCTGCAATACGCCTACCGCGACCGGCGCCGACGCAAACGCGATTTCCGCCGCCTCTGGATCCAGCGCATCAACGCAGCGGCGCGGCTTAACGGCACCACCTACGGCCGATTTATCAACGGCCTCAAGGCCGCGGGCATCGAGGTCGACCGCAAGATGCTGGCCGACCTCGCGGTGCGCCAGCCTGAGGCCTTTACGGCCTTGGTCGAGAAAGCCCGAACGGCAGCGACCGAGGCCGCCTGAACCGGGGCCCCGAGCGACGACAATTTCCGGAGAACGGTAAAAAGGGGCCCGCAGCGAACGGCCCCTTTTTTCATGAGCACACCATGCAGGACATCGACCAACTGAGCCAGGAACTGGCCGCCGCCGTGGCCGCCGCCGAGGATCTCGAGACATTGGAGGAGGTGCGCATCCGGGCGCTCGGCCGCAAGGGCCAGGTGACGGCCTTGATGAAGGGCCTGGGCGCCATGTCGGCCGACGAGCGCAAGACGGCGGGCCCGGCACTCAACGCCCTCAAGGGACGCATCGCCTCGGCCGTCGAGGCCCGCCAGGCGGCGCTCAAGGAGGGGGATCTCGAATCCCGCCTGGCCGGAGAGAGCCTCGATCTCAGCCTCCCCGTTCGGCCCCAGGCAGCCGGGCGCATCCATCCCGTCAGCCAGGTCACCGACGAGCTCACCGCCATCTTCGCCGACATGGGCTTCACGGTGGCCGAGGGCCCCGACGTCGAGACCGATTTCTACAATTTTACTGCCCTGAACATTCCGCCCGAACACCCGGCCCGGCAGATGCACGATACTTTCTATCTGGAGAGCGCCGAGGGCACGGAACCCATGTGCCTGCGCACCCACACCTCGCCGGTGCAGATCCGCCACATGCAGGCCGAGCCGCCGCCGCACCGCATCATCGTGCCCGGGCGCACCTACCGCTGCGATTCCGACCAGACCCACACCCCCATGTTCCACCAGGTCGAGGGCCTGGTCGTCGACCGCGACATCCACCTGGGCCATCTCAAGGGCTGCCTCGAGGGCTTTGCCCGCGCCTTCTTCGAGATCGACAACCTGCGCATGCGCTTTCGCCCCAGCCATTTTCCTTTCACCGAACCTTCGGCTGAGCTCGACATCGGCTGTTCCTACGAGGGCGGCGAGCTGCGCATCGGCGAGGGCGAGGATTGGCTCGAGATCCTGGGCTGCGGCATGGTGCACCCCAGGGTTTTGGAATATTCCGGCGTCGATTCCAGCCAGTGGCAGGGCTTCGCCTTCGGCATGGGCATCGACCGCATCGCCATGCTGAAGTACGGCATCCCCGACCTGCGCGCCTTCTTCGAGTGTGATCTCCGTTGGCTCGAACACTATGGCTTCGCACCGGCCGATCAGCCCACCCTGGCCGGAGGGCTGGCGCGATGAAGTTCACCATCGCTTGGCTCAAGGACCACCTCGAGACCGAAGCCTCGCTCGAGACCATCGTCGACACCCTGACCAACATCGGCCTCGAAGTCGAAGATGTCTCGGACCGCACGGCCGAGTTGGCCTCCTTCACCGTGGCCCGGGTGGTCGAGGCGCGGCCCCACCCCGATGCCGACCGCTTGAGGGTCTGTGTCGTGGATACCGGGTCCGAAACCGTCGAGGTGGTCTGCGGCGCGCCCAATGCCCGCACCGGCATGTACGGCGTCTTCGCGCCCGTGGGCAGCGTGCTGCCGGGCAGCGGCGACAAGCTGAAGGCGGCCAAGATCCACGGCGTACCCTCGAACGGCATGCTCTGTTCGGAACGCGAGTTGGGCTTGTCGGACGAACACGAAGGCATCATCGAGCTCATGGAAGCGCCGCTGGGCGAGCCCTTCGCCGCCCACGCCGGCCTCGCCGATCCGGCCATCGAGATCGCCATCACGCCCAACCGCCAGGACTGCCTGGGTGTCGGCGGCGTGGCCCGCGACCTGGCGGCGGCCGGTATCGGGCGCTTGCGCGACCGCACCCCCGACCCGGTGGCCGGTGCCTTCGAAAGCCCGCTGGGCGTCGAGCTCGAGTTCGACCCGGAAACCGCCGCGGCCTGTCCCTACTTCGTCGGCCGCTACATCCGCGGTGTCAAGAACGGCCCCAGCCCGGCCTGGCTGCAACAGCGCCTCAAAGCCATCGGGCTCAGGCCCATCTCGGCCCTGGTGGACATGACCAACTACATCACCTTCGACCGCTCCCGGCCGCTGCATGTCTTCGATCCCGACCAGGTCGCCGGCAAGATCAGGGTGCGCCTGGCCCGGGCCGGCGAGGTCGTCGAGGCGCTGAACGACAAGTCCTATACGCTGGACGACCAGGTCACGGTGATCGCCGACGACAACGGCGCCCATGCCCTGGGCGGCGTCATCGGCGGCGTCTCGACGGGCTGCACCGAGGACACCACGAATGTTTTCATCGAGGCGGCGCTGTTCGATCCCGTGCGCACCGCCGCCACCGGCCGGCGCTACCAGATCGAATCGGACGCCCGCTACCGCTTCGAGCGCGGCCTCGACCCGGCCGCCGTGGTCGAGGGTATCGAGGCGGCGACGCTGTTGGTGCTGGAGCTCTGCGGTGGCGAGGCCAGCGAGCTGGTCATCGCCGGCGCCGAGCCGGCCTGGCGGAAAAACGTCACGCTGAGGCCCGAGCGCATCAAGGCGCTGGGTGGCATCGAGATTTCCCCCGAGGCCATCGCGGAGATCCTCGAAAGCCTGGGATTCGGGGTCACATCTGAAGGTGACGTTTTCAGCGTCGCCGTGCCCTCGTGGCGCTCGGACGTCGACGGCGAGGCCGACCTGGTCGAGGAAGTCACCCGCATCTACGGCTACCACCGGGTGCCGGCGGTGCCGCTGGATACCGGCGGCCGGGTTACCCATCCGGCGCTGGCGCCGGTGCAGCGCCGCGGCCCCTGGGCCACCCGGGCGCTGGCGGCGCGCGGTCTGCAGGAGGTCGTGACCTGGTCCTTCACTGCGGCCGCCTGGCTCGATCTGTTTGGCGGCGTGCGTGATGATCTACGCCTGGCCAACCCCATCTCCAGCGAGCTCGACGTCATGCGGCCGAGCCTCTTGCCCAACCTGATCGTCGCTGCCGGGCGCAACGTCGACCGTGGCGCCCAGGACCTCGGCCTCTTCGAAGTGGGTCCGAGCTGGCGCGACCCCACGCCCGAGGGCCAGGACCGGGTGGCGGCAGGGCTGAGGCGGGGGCGCTCGGGCGCCCGCCACTGGCTCGAGGCGCCGCGCGAGGTCGATGCCTTCGATGCCAAGGCCGATGCCATGGCGGCGCTGCAGGCGGCGGGGGCGCCGGTGGCCAGCCTGCAGGTGGCCGGCGAGGCGCCGCCCTGGTATCACCCGGGCCGTTCGGGAACCTTGCGGCTGGGCCCCAAGTCCATCCTGGCGGCCTTCGGCGAGGTCCATCCCCGGGTGCTCGACCGGCTCGGCGTCAAGGGGCCGATGGTGGCTTTCGAGGCCAACCTCAGCGCGCTGCCGGCACCGCGCGCCAAGGCATCGCGCACGCGGCCGGTGCTGGATAGCTCGGATCTCCCCTTCGTCGATCGCGACTTCGCCTTCGTGGTGGGGGCCGACGAGCCCGCCGGCAACCTGGTGCGGGCGGCGCGCGGCGCCGACAAGGCTCTGATCGTCGATGTTTCGGTGTTTGATGTCTTCGAAGGCCCGGCCCTGGGCGCCGACAGGAAATCCATCGCCATCCGGGTGCGCCTGCAGCCGCGAAAGCAAACGCTTACCGAAGCCGAAATAGAAGCCACCTCGCAAAAAATCGTGGCGGCGGTGACGAAGGCCAGCGGCGGCGAGCTCAGGACCTGAGGCGTGGCGGCAGCCGAAAGCGAGGTGGCACAACCGCCGACGGACTTTCTGCCGTTGGCGCTGCCGGGCGGTTTCATGGCGCTGAACGGCCCCTTTTTCGGCCGTCGCCGCGCGGGCGGCCTGGATCTCGGTTTTGTCGTCGAGGAACGCCATACCAATCCGGCCAAGGTTTCCCACGGCGGCATGCTGATGTCGCTGGCGCGCTTGCAACTGGCGGCCGGGGCCGCCGCCGGGGCCGGGCTCGACCACCTGCCGCGCATGATGGCGCTCAGTTTCGACTTTCTCGCGCCGGCCCCGGTCGGCGCCTGGGTCGAGGGCGAGACGGAAGTGCTGCACACCACGCGCAACCTGGTCTTTTTGCGCGGGCTTTTGCGCATTGGCGGCCAGCCCGTGCTGCGCGCCAGCGGCGTCGGGCGCCGGGGCGAGGAGGGGGCGGTGGCGCTGGAGACGCTGTTTGCCGCAGCGCCGCCGCCGCCGGACCTGGCGCCGCCCCCCGACGACCGCGCCGCGGGCTTTCGCCGTCTGCGCATGCCGGGCCTCTTCAACGCCAGCCTGGCGCCGCTCTACGGCCGCCTGGAGGACGAGGACCGCAGCTTCGTCAAGGGCTTCCGGGTGGGGCCCCGCCACGACGACGGGCGCGGCTTTTGCCACCCCGGCGTGGTGCTCTCGGTGGCCGACATGCACACCGGATTCGCCTCGCTGGTGCACGACGATTTGCGCTCCTTCGTGCCCTCGATCTCGCTCAACTTCGACCTCATCGACCGGCCCCGGGTCGGCGAGTGGGTCGAGCTGCGCACCAATTTCGTCAACACCGCCGAGCCCTACACCGTGGCCGACGTGGTGGTCTCGGCCGGCCAGGGCGATGCCCGGCGTCCTGCCGCCGTGCGTCCGCTGATGCGGGGCAACGGCTTCATGCGCATCGCGCCCTCGCTGGGCATCGAGTTCGACCGCGGCGCGTTGTTCGAGGATTGACGACCATGGCCGATACCGAGTCTGAAGGCGCACCCGCCGATTTCCGCCTGATGCGCATTCCCGGCGGCTTCGCCGGCGTCAACGGCCCGCTCTACGGCCGCCTGCAGGAAGGAAACCTGCATCTCGGCTTCCGCGTCGAGGACCGCCACTTGAACGCCGCCATGATGTGCCACGGCGGCATGCTGATGATGGTGGCGGATTTGCAGCTCGCCGTCGCCGCCGTGGTGCAAAGCGGCGTCGGGCCCTTCCTGCCAACCATAAACCTCAACGTCGACTTCGTGGCGCCGGCCCACACCGGCGACTGGATCCAGGGCCAGACCCAGGTGGTCAAGACCACCCGCGGCCTGACCTTCGCCCAGGGAAGTTTGATGGTCGGCGAGACGCCGATCCTGCGCGCCAGCGGCATCTTCAAGAACCCCGACCGGCCCGACTGGAAGCTCGATCTGGAGCACCTATTCGAAGCCGGCGAGGTCGGCGGGTAGTACCATGGAGGACGCCTTCGAGCCGCCCGCGGGCTTCCGCCGGGTCAAGATCCCGGGGAATTTCATCACCCTCAACGGCCCCATGTACGCCCGCCTGGAGGAAGGAAAATTCATCTCCGGCTTCCACGTCGAGCCCCGCCACGACAACGCCACCGGGGTCTGCCAGGGCGGCATGCTGATGACGCTGGTGGACATGCAGCTCTGGCTCGCCGCTTTC
This sequence comes from Alphaproteobacteria bacterium, assembly GCA_030740435.1. Taxonomy (NCBI): domain Bacteria; kingdom Pseudomonadati; phylum Pseudomonadota; class Alphaproteobacteria; species Alphaproteobacteria bacterium. The sequence goes on from JASLXG010000130.1 coordinate 6,330, forward strand.
GCCCAGGAAGGCATCGAGGCCTTTTTGCCCACCGTTAACCTCAATTGCGACTTCGTGGCCCCGGCCAAAGTCGGCGCCTGGATCGAGGGCCGCACCAGTTTCCTCAAGACCACGCGCAATTACGTTTTCGCCGACTGCGTGCTGACAGCGGACGGCGAGCCGGTGCTGCGCGGCAACGGTATGCTCAAGATCCTGCACACCACCGAGGTGCCGTACGAGCTGCCGGATTTGCTGGAGGACTAGCGCTTGCTTGGCACCACCCGCCACCGGTGCTAGAAGCCCCCACATGAGCGACACCGCCCACATCCGCAACTTCGCCATCATCGCCCACATCGACCACGGCAAGTCGACTCTGGCGGACCGGTTGATTCAGCTCTGCGGCGGGCTGGAGGCGCGCGAGATGCGCGAGCAGGTGCTCGATTCCATGGATATCGAGCGCGAGCGCGGCATCACCATCAAGGCCCAGACGGTCAGACTCGACTACCGTGCCGCCGACGGTACGCCCTACCAGCTCAATCTCATGGACACACCCGGCCACGTCGATTTTACCTACGAGGTGAGCCGCAGCCTGGCGGCCTGCGAGGGATCGTTGCTGCTGGTCGACGCCAGCCAAGGGGTCGAGGCCCAGACCCTGGCCAACGTCTACCAGGCCATCGAGGTCGACCACGAAGTGGTCATCGTGCTCAACAAGATCGACCTGCCGGCGGCCGAGCCCGATCGCGTGCGCCAGCAGATCGAGGACGTCATCGGCCTCGATGCCAGCCAGGCCATCGAGGTCTCGGCCAAGACGGGCCAGGGCATGGAGGACGTGCTCGAGGCCCTGGTCGAGCGCCTGCCGCCGCCTGATGGCGAGACCGAGGCGCCGCTGCAGGCCATGCTGGTGGACAGTTGGTACGACCCCTACCTCGGCGTGATGATCCTGGTGCGGGTGCGCGAGGGCGTGCTGCGCAAGGGCCAGAAGGTGCGCATGATGGCGGCCGGGACGAGCCACCAGATCGAGCAGCTCGGAGTCTTCACGCCCAAACTCGAGCCGCGTGCCGAATTGGGCCCGGGCGAGATCGGCTATTTCACGGCCAGCATAAAAGAAGTCGCCGAGACCCAGGTCGGCGACACCATCACCGACGAGCGCAAACCGGCGGCCCAGCCGCTGCCCGGTTTCAAGCCCAGCGTGCCGGTGGTCTTTTGCGGCCTCTTCCCCATCGATGCCGGCGATTTCGGGCGCCTGCGCGAGAGCCTGGCCAAGTTGCGCCTCAACGACGCCAGCTTCCAATACGAGCCCGAGACCTCGGCAGCGCTGGGTTTCGGCTTCCGTTGCGGATTCCTTGGTCTGCTGCACCTCGAGATCGTGCAGGAGCGCCTGATCCGCGAGTACGACCTCGACCTCATCACCACGGCACCCAGCGTCATCTACCGGGTGGCCAAGAACGACGGCCAGGAACTCGAGCTCCACAACCCCGTCGACATGCCCGATCCCGTGCACATTGCCGACATCCAGGAGCCCTGGATCCGGGCCACCGTGATGGTGCCCGACGAGCACCTGGGCGCCGTGCTCAAGCTCTGTGAGGAGCGCCGCGGCATCCAGCAGGATCTGACGTACAGCGGCAACCGCGCCGTGGTCATCTACCAGTTGCCTTTGAACGAGGTGGTGTTCGACTTCTACGACCGCCTGAAGTCGGTCTCGCGGGGCTACGCCAGCTTCGATTATCAGCTCGAGAGTTATCGCTCCAGCCGGCTCGTGAACATGTCGATCCTGGTCAACGGCGAGCCCGTCGATGCCCTGGCCACCATCGTCCACGAATCCAATTCCGTCGCCCGGGGCCGCGTCATGTGCGAAAAGCTGAAGGAGCTGATCCCGCGCCAGCTCTTCCAGATCCCGATACAAGCCGCCATCGGCGGCCACATCATTGCGCGTGAGACCATCCGGGCCTTGCGCAAGGACGTTACCGCCAAGTGCTATGGCGGCGACGTCACACGCAAACGCAAGTTGCTGGAGAAGCAGAAGGCCGGCAAGAAACGCATGCGCAGCTTCGGCAAGGTCGATATTCCCCAGGAAGCCTTCATCGCGGCGCTCAAGACCGACGCTTCATGAGGCTTATTCCATCTTGCGGAAGCGATAGGGGCGGGGCTCAGCGTCGCGGATGCTTTGTTCCAGCGCCGCCAGCGAGATCTGCCCCGTCTCGTCGGACGGCACGGCCTCGACCCGGACGCCGCTGCGCCGCGCCACCTGCAAATAGGCGATGTAGTTCGAGGCGTATTCGGCGGCCGAAGTAAGAATGCGGTCGCCCGGGCCGAGATCGAGGGCATAAAACGCCATGTCCCAGGCTCGCGTCGCGTTCTCGACCACGGCGATTTCCCCGGCGCTGCAATTGAGCAAGCGTGCCAGGGAATCGTAGACCCGGTTGAGCGGCCTCTCAGCCCGGGCCGCCGCCTCGTAGCCGCCGAGCTGCAGCTCCAGATCGAGGTGGCGCACCAGCGCCGTATGCACCGTCTCGGGCATCAGTGCCGCACCGGCGTTGTTGAAGTGCAGCACGTTTTGGCAGCCGGGCGTCTCGCGCCGCGCCCGGACGACGTCGAAGCCGGGCCCGGAGAGGTCGCCGTAGAGGCGTTCGGGATGGGCTACGAATTCTGGGCTCACAGCACCGCTTCCAGGGCCCCGAACAGGCGGTCTACGTCGGTCGCGTTGTTGTAGAGGTGCGGGGTGACACGTAATGAATCACCGCGCACGCTGACGTAGACCTGCTCGGCCGCCAGGCGCTCCATCAGCCCCGCCGGCACGCCCTCGGCAAAACGCAGCCCGATGAAGTGGCTGCCGCGGCGCTCCGGCGGCGCGACGCTGAGGCCCAGCGCCGTGGCACGCTGGCCGATGTCGGCCGTCATGGCGCCCAGGGTTTCGGCGATCTCGTCGACGCCCCAGTCGAGGATCTGCCTGAGCGCCGCATTGGCCACCGGCATCAGGGCAAAGTTCGAAGTCTCGCCCACGTCGTAGCGCCGGGCGCCGGGCTGCAATTCGTCGCGGTAGTTGACCAGGCCGGTGAAGTCCTCGGAGTTTTTCCGGGCGATCCAGTTGAACTCGAGCGGCCGGCCGCTCTGGCGCTCCGGGGCCACGTAGACGAACCCCAGGCTGTAGGGTCCGAGCAGCCATTTGTAGCAGGCGGCGATGAGGAAATCGGGCTGCACGCGGCCCACGTCGAAGGGGAAGGCGCCCAGCGACTGGGTGGCGTCGATGGCCAGTGCCGCCCCCACCTCGCGGCAGCGCGCACCGATGGCTTCCAGGTCGACCAGGCCGCCGTCGGTCCAATGGCAGTGCGGCAATGCCGCCACCGCCGTGCGCTCGTCGAGCTCGGCCAGCAGCGCCGCCGTCCAGTCGCCGTCGGCCGGCCGGGCCACCGTCACCACCTGGCCGCCCGTGCGCCCGGCCAGCTCGCGCCAGGCGTAAATGTTCGAGGGGAACTGCTCGGCCAGCACGATAATGCGCTGACCTTCGTCGCATTCGCAGTTGGCCGCCGCCAGGGCCATGCCGTAGCTCACCGAGGGGATTATCGCCACGTCGCCGCCATTGGCCCCGATGAGGCGGCCGAAAGCCTCGCGCGCGGCGGCCGACTGGCTAAAGAAATCATCGTGGGTAATGGTCCAGGGCCGGGCCTTCAGAGCGAGCCCCGTCCGGCCCGCCGCCACCGCCGCATCCAAGAGCGGCGACATGTAGGCGCAGTTGAGATAAGCGATCTCGTCGGGCAGGTCGAAAAGCTCTCGCTGGCAGGGGATCATGGGGTTTTCTCGCTTTATTGGCCGGCCACCAAGCCATGCGCCATGCGGCGAGTCAACCACTTGCAAAGCGGCGGGATATGCGTTGACAATCGACCCTCAGTCCCCAAGAGTCCGCGCCGCACTTGGTGCCGAGGGTGAACCAACATGAAACCGACCGTCCGTCCCGCGCGGCCTCACTTTTCCTCGGGCCCCTGCGCCAAGCATCCCGGCTGGACGCCGGTCGCCCTGGCTGATGCCCTGGTCGGACGCTCGCACCGGGCGGCCGAGGGCAAGGCCCGGCTGAAGGCGGTGATCGACCAGACCCGGGCGCTGCTGGGCCTGCCCGAGGGCTGGCGTGTCGGCATCGTACCGGCCTCGGACACCGGCGCCGTCGAAATGGCGCTGTGGTCGCTGCTGGGCCAACGCGGCGTCGACGTGCTGGCCTGGGAGAGCTTCGGCAAGGGCTGGGTGACCGACGTGGTCAAGCAGCTCAAGCTGGGCGACGTGCGCCTTTTCGAGGCCGATTATGGCGAACTGCCCGAGCTTTCCGGCGTCGACTTCGGGCGCGACGTGGTGACGCTGTGGAACGGCACCACCTCGGGCGTCTGTTTGCCCAACGCCGACTGGATCGCCGCCGATCGTGAAGGCCTGGTAATCTGCGATGCCACTTCGGCCGTCATGGCCATGGAGATGGATTGGCGGAAGATCGACGCCGCCACGTTTTCCTGGCAGAAGGTGCTGGGCGGCGAGGCGGCGCACGGCATGCTGCTGCTGGGTCCCAGGGCGGCCGAGCGGTTGCAAAGCTACACGCCGCCCTGGCCACTGCCCAAGATCTTCCGCCTGACCAAGGGCGGCGAGATCATCGAGGGCATCTTCCGCGGCGAAACCATCAACACGCCCTCGATGATCTGCGTCGAGGACGCCCTTTCGGCGCTGGACTGGGCCCAGCGCGTTGGCGGCCTCGAGGGATTGATCGGGCGCAGCCGGGCCAACTTGGGCGCGATCGAAGCCTGGGTCGAGAAAACCGGCTGGGTCGAATTCCTGGCGCAGAGGCCAAGCGAGCGATCCTCGACCTCGATCTGCCTCACCCTCGTTCCCTCGGGGCTCTCGCCCGAGGACCAGGCGAGCACGGCCAAGGCCATGGTTAAGTTGCTGGCGGAGGAAGAGGTGGCATACGATATCGGCTCCTACCGCGATGCCCCTCCGGGGCTGCGCATTTGGGGCGGCGCCACCGTCGACAGCGCCGATCTGGAGGCCCTCACGCTTTGGCTCGATTGGGCCTACGATGAGGTCGCGGCCTGAGAGGGCGCGGGTTTTGGGGGGGCAACTGAACTGGCCCAGCGGGCCTGAGGGTGGACCATGGTCAAAGTCCTGATATCCGACGAGATGAGCCCCAATTGCGCCCAGGTCTTCCGTGACCGGGGTGTCGAGGTTGACGAGAAGGTGGGCCTCGCGCCCGAGGAACTGGCCGCCGTGATCGGCGAATACGACGGCCTGGCGGTGCGTTCGGCAAGCATGGTGACGGCCGACATCATCGCCGCCGCCGGCCGGCTCAAGGTGGTTGGGCGGGCTGGCATCGGCGTCGACAACATCGACGTACCGGCCGCCACCGACCGGGGCATCGTGGTCATGAACACGCCCTTTGGCAACGCCATCACAACGGCCGAGCACACCATCGCCCTGATGCTGTCGTTGGCCCGCCAGATCCCCGAGGCCAGCCGCTCGACCCATGACGGCAAGTGGGAGAAATCCCGTTTCATGGGCGTCGAGGTGGCGGGCAAGGTGCTGGGCCTGGTGGGCTGCGGCAACATCGGCGCCATCGTCGCCGACCGGGCCCAGGGCCTGAAAATGACGGTGATGTCCTACGATCCCTTCCTCTCGCCCGAGCGCGCCGAAAGCCTGGGCCTCAGGAAGGTCGAGCTCGACGAGCTTTTCGCCCGGGCCGATTTCATCACCCTGCACACGCCGCTGACCGAGCAGACGCGCGGCATCATCGACGCCGGCGCCATGGCCCAGATGAAGACAGGCGTGCGCATTATCAACTGCGCCCGCGGCGGCCTCGTCGTCGAGGCGGACCTGAAGGCGGCGCTGGATTCGGGCCAGGTCGCCGGTGCCGCGCTCGACGTCTACGAAGAAGAACCGGCGCGCCAGAACGCGCTGTTTGGCCTCGACAACGTGGTGGCCACGCCGCACCTCGGCGCCTCGACCACCGAGGCCCAGGAAAAGGTGGCGGTGCAGGTGGCCGAGCAGATGTCGGAATATCTCCTCAAGGGTGCCGTCGCCAATGCCCTCAACATGCCGTCGGTGTCGGCCGAGGACGCGCCCAAGCTCAAGCCCTACATGCAGCTCGCCGATCAGCTCGGGCGTTTCGCCGGCCAGATCACCGAATCCGGCCTCAAGGCGGTGACCATCGAGTACGCCGGGCAGGTGGCGACGCTCAACACCAAGCCGCTGACGGCCATGGTGCTGGCCGGCCTGCTGACGCCACTGATGGACAGCGTCAACATGGTCAACGCCCCTAGCGTGGCCAAGGAGCGCGGCATCGAGATCAGCGAGTTGACCCACGAGACGTCGCCCGGCTACCAGACCCTGATCCGCCTCAGCGTCACCTCCGAGCGGCGCCAGCGCTCGGTCGCCGGAACGCTTTTCAGCGACCAGGATCCGCGCCTGGTCGAGGTCAACGGCATCAAGCTGGAAGCGACCCTCGCGCCGCGCATGCTGTTCCTCATGAACGAAGACAAGCCCGGCACCATCGGCAACGTCGGCAACACGCTGGGGGCCGCCGGCGTCAACGTCGCCACCTTCCATCTGGGCCGTGCCCAGCCCGGCGGCGACGCGCTTTCGCTGATCGAGATCGACGACCCGATCAGCGACGACTTGCTGCGCCAGCTCGGCGAGCTGCCCAACGTGCGCCAGGCCAAGGCGCTCAAGTTCTAAACGCGGATTGCGCTCGCCATGATCGAGACCGTCAACAAAGCGCTTCTGCCGGCCGGGCTGCACGATACGTTGCCGCCCGAGGCCGACTTCGAGGCCCAGGCCATCGCGGCCCTGATGCGGACCTTCGAGAGCTTCGGCTACGAGCGCGTCCAGCCGCCGCTGGTGGAGTTCGAGGAAAGCCTGATCGAGGGTCCGGGCCAGGCCCTGACGGCGCAGATGTTCCGCCTCATGGACCCGGTCTCGCAGCGCATGATGGGGGTGCGTTCCGACATCACGCCCCAGGTCGCCCGCATCGCCGTGAGCCGCCTGGCCGAAGCGCCCCGGCCGCTCAGGCTGTCTTACGGCGGCCAGGTGCTGCGGGTGCGCGGCAGCCAGCTCAGACCGGAGCGCCAGTTTGCCCAGGTCGGCGCCGAGCTGATCGGCAGCCAAGCCCTGGCCGCCGACGCCGAGGTCATCCAACTGGCCGGCGAGGGCCTGGGCCGGCTCGGCGTGGCCGAGCTCAGCCTCGATCTCGGCCTGCCGCTGCTGGTGCCCGAGGTCTGCGCCGGGCTGGGTATGACTGCCGAGAGCACCGGGCGGGCCCGATTGGCGCTCGACCGCAAGGACGCGGCGGCGCTCAATGAGCTCGAGGCCGCTCCGGCCCGGGCGCTGGGCGCGCTATTGGAGGCGGCGGGACCGGCAGGGACCTGTCTGGCGGCGCTGGCGGCGCTCGAGCTGCCGGCCCCGGCAGCCGCCATGTGCGAGGATCTGGCTGGCGTCGTGGCCGGCGTCGAGGCGGCCTTGCCCGAACTTCGCCTGACCATCGATCCGGTCGAGTTCCGCGGCCTCGAATACCACAGCGGCATCAGCTTTTCGCTGTTCGCCCGCGAGACGCGCGGCGAGCTCGGCCGCGGCGGACGCTACCGCTTAAGCAACGGCGAGGCGGCCACCGGCTTCACCATTTTCATGGATACGCTGCTGCGTGCCCTGCCTGAGAACGGGCCTGCCGAGGCGGTCTACCTGCCGCCGGGCTGCGACCCCAACCAGGCCCGGGCGCTGAGGGCCGAGGGCCGGCGGGCCATCCAGGGGCTGGAGGCGGTGGCCGACGATCGCGCCCAGGCCCGGCGCCTGGGTTGCAGCCACATCCTCGAGGGCGGCGAAGTCGTCGCGCTGGACTAGGGGCGGAATAGCAAGATGGCCAACGTGGCAGTGGTTGGCGCCCAATGGGGCGACGAAGGCAAGGGCAAGATCGTCGATTGGCTCAGCGAAAGGGCCGACGTGGTGGTGCGCTTCCAGGGCGGCCATAACGCCGGCCACACCCTGGTCATCGATGGCGAGACCTACAAGCTCAGCCTGCTGCCCTCGGGCGTGGTGCGGGGCAAGCTCTCGCTGATCGGCAACGGTGTCGTCGTCGACCCCTGGGCTTTGTTGCGGGAAATCGAGACCATCGCCGGCCAAGGCGTGGCGGTGACGCCCGAGACGCTGCGCATCGCCGAGAATGCCACCCTCATCCTGCCGCTGCACGGCGAGCTCGATGTGCTGCGCGAGGAGGCCAGCGGCAATCCCATCGGCACCACGCGGCGCGGCATCGGCCCGGCCTACGAGGACAAAACGGCGCGGCGCGGTATCCGGGTCTGCGACCTGGCCGACGCGGCGGCGCTGGAGGCCCGGGTCGAGGCGCTGATCGGCCATCACGACATGCTGAGGCGCGGCTTCGGCGCCGATCCGGTCGACCGGAACGGCTTGCTCGCGGCCCTGGCCGAGGTGGCGGACCGCATCCGGCCCTACGCCGACCAGGTCTGGCGCTTGCTCGACGACTGCCGGCGGCAGGGCCAGCGCATCCTCTTCGAGGGCGCCCAGGGCGCCATGCTCGACGTCGACCACGGCACCTACCCCTTCGTCACCTCGTCCAACACCGTGGCCGGGCAGGCGGCGGTGGGCTCGGGCATCGGCCCGCGCGCCATCGAATACGTGCTCGGCATCACCAAGGCCTACACCACGCGAGTGGGCGCCGGGCCCTTCCCCAGTGAGCTTGACGACGAGATCGGGCGCGGCTTGGGCGAGCGGGGCCACGAATTCGGCACCGTCACCGGCCGGCCCCGGCGCTGCGGCTGGTTCGACGCCGTCATGGTGCGCCAGGCCATCAAGGTGGGCGGCATCGACGGTATCGCGCTGACCAAGCTCGACGTGCTCGACGGCATGCCCGAGCTATGTGTCGTCACGGCCTACCGGCTGGACGGCCGCACCATCGATTATTTCCCCACCGCCACGGCCGAGCAGGCCCGTGTGGAGCCCTGCTACGAGATCATGGAAGGCTGGAGCGAAAGCACCCGTGGCGGCCGCAGCTGGGCCGACCTGCCGGCCAGCGCGGTCAAATACATCCGCCGCATCGAGGAACTCATCGAGGCCCCGGTGGCGCTCCTGAGCACCAGCCCTGAGCGCGAAGACACGATTTTGGTGCGCGACCCGTTCGCTGATTAGCGAATTTTCTCGCTATATCCTCCCCGGATAGCGCTTTGCCCATCCAGTTCTAACCACAGAGATGGGGTAATCGGCGCTGAGGGTGGCTACTCTCCGAGCTTTTGGAACGTGGTCTGGATGTTCCAGCCACAAGAAGCGTTAAGGAGAGCAGCCATGAAGTACTATGCCGGATTGGACGTTTCGTTGAAAG